>LN890288.1:325158-650317 GCA_900016775.1 Serratia symbiotica | reverse complement strand
TTTGTTATTATTATGAAGATAACTAAAAATAAATAAATTATATAATTAATATATTTTTTAAATTATTTATATATTTTATTTAAAAATATTCATTTTATATATTTACAATAATTTTAGGAATAGTATCATCGTTACGTAATGTCATTATTTCACAACCATTATCTGTTACTACAATAGTATGCTCATATTGAGCTGATAAACTATGATCTTTTGTTTTAACTGTCCATCCGTCTTTCATAATACGAATATGATAATTACCAGCATTAACCATAGGTTCAATAGTAAATGCCATTCCTTGTTTTAAAATTATACCTGTATCATTATTATCATAATGTAATACTTGTGGTTCTTCATGAAATTTTTCACCAATACCATGTCCACAATAATCACGTACTACAGAAAAATTTTCAGATTCTACAAATTTTTGAATATTTTTACCTAATAAACTTAAATGAATACCTGGTTTAATCATTTTTAAAGCTAAATAAAGACTTTCTTGAGCAATACGACACAAACGTTTTCCTAAAATAGATACATTACCAACAATAAACATTTTTGAAGTATCACCATGAAAACCATTTTTAATAACTGTTACATCAATATTAACAATATCACCATCTTTTAAAATTTTTTTTTCACTAGGAATACCATGACAAACAACTTCATTTACTGAAATGCAAACAGATTTTGGATAACCATAATACCCTAAACAAGCAGAAATAGCATTTTGTTCTTGTGTTATATATTCATGACAAATATTATTTAATTGATTAGTAGTAATACCAGGTCTAACATATGGTTCAATAATTTCTAATACCTCAGCAGCTAATTTACCAGCTATTCGCATTTTTTGAATATCATTAAATGTTTTAATTGAAATAATCATTATAATTAATCTACATAATTTAATTAATATATTAAAATATTTTTAAAATTTTTTTAAAAATATTTTAATATATTAATTATAAAATTTTATTTTTAATTTATTTTATAAATGAAATATAAATTTGTATTTATAATAAGTTAATGATATTTTTATATAAAATTATATATTTCATATATTTAAATAATAATTAAAATTTATTTAATATAATATTTTTTAATAAATATTATATTAAATAAATATTTATTAAAAAATATTATATTTTAATAATTCATTACTTTACATTACATAAAATAAAATATATAAAATATTTTATTATAATTAATTTATATAGGATTCAATTATGGTAACTATTTTTATGAAAGATATGATTAAAGCTGGTGTTCATTTTGGACATCAAACACGTTACTGGAATCCAAAAATGAAACCTTTTATTTTTGGTGCACGTAATAAAGTTTATATTATTAATTTAGAACATACTGTTCCTATGTTTAATCAAGCATTAATTGAATTAACTAAAATTTCCTCCAGAAAAGGAAAAATTCTTTTTATTGGTACTAAACGTGCAGCGAGTAAAGCTATAAAAGAAGCTGCACAAAATTGCAATCAATATTTTGTTAATTATCGCTGGCTTGGTGGTATGTTAACAAATTGGAAAACTGTACGTCAATCTATAAAACGTTTACAAGATCTTGAAAATCAATCAAAAGATGGAACATTTTTAAAATTAACTAAAAAAGAAGCATTAATACGTACTAGAGAATTAAAAAAATTAGAAAATTCATTAGGTGGAATTAAAAATATGGGAGGATTACCTGATGCTTTATTTGTTATTGATGCTAATCATGAACATATTGCAATTAAAGAAGCTAATAATCTTGGTATACCTGTATTTTCTATTGTTGATACTAACTCTAATCCAGATGGGATAGATTTTATTATACCTGGTAATGATGATGCTATTCGTGCAATAAATTTATATTTAACTACTGTATCAAAAGCAATATGTGAAGGTCATTCTAAAAATTCAATTATTAAAAAAGAATCCAATTTTTTAAAAAATTAAAAATAAATAAAAATTTTATAAAATTATCATTTATAATAAAATAATTAATTTTAATAAAAAATATTTATTTTAAGGAAATTTATTTTAATGAAAAAAAAATTACAAAATATAAAAAATCTTAATATGATTTCTTTAATACAAAAATTACGTAAAAATACTGATGCCGGGGTAATAGATTGTAAAAATGCATTAATTCAATCTAATGGTAATATTGAATTAGCTGTAGAAAATATGCGTAAATTAGGTATAATTAAAGCTACAAAAAATATAAATAATATTACTACTCAAGGTATTATAAATACTAAAATCAAAAATAAATATGGTGTTATTTTAGAAGTTAATTGTCAAACTGATTTTGTTGCTAAATGTCTAATATTTAAAGAATTTTTTAAAAAAATATTAAATTTTGCTATATTAAATAAAATTACTGATATTAAAATATTAAAAAAACATTTTGAAGAAGAAAGAATTATTTGTGCAGTAAAAGTTAATGAAAATATTAATATTCATCGTTTTGCTTACTTACATGGTGAAATATTAGGTAGTTATGTACATTATTCACGTATTGGTGTTTTAACTTTAGCTAAAAATATTAATCAAGAATTACTCAAACATATTTCTATGCATATTGCAGCAAGTAAACCAAAATTTATTACATCTAAAGATATTTCTAATGAAATAATTAATAAAGAATATGAAATTCAATTGAATATTGCTATGAAATCTGGAAAATCAAAAGAAAATTCAGAAAAAATGATTGCAGGTCGTATGAAAACATTTTGTAATAATATTACTTTATTAAATCAACCATTTATTATGGATCCAAAAAAATTAATTAAACAAGTTTTAAAAGAACATAATTCCAATATTATTAATTTTATTCGTTTTGAACTTGGTGAAAATATTAAATTAAATTAAATATATTTTAAATAAAATTAATATTATAATTTATATTACTATTTATATTTAAAATTTATATATTAATATTTATTAAATTCTTTATTTTATTATATTTTTAAAAATAAAATAATTATATTAATATAATTATTTTATAATTTTAATTTAATTTAATTAAAATTATTTTTTTTTAAAAATTATAATATAGTATGTAATATCTAAAATATTAAAAATATTTTATTTATTATTTTTTAGGAAAATACTATGTTAAAAAATATTAAATTTCCATATCAACGTATTTTACTTAAATTAAGTGGTGAAATATTACAAGGTTCAGAATGTTTTGGAATTGATATTCCGATACTTAATCGTATAGCAAAAGAAATTAAAGAATTAATTAAATTAGGTATTCAAATTAGTATTGTAATTGGTGGAGGAAATTTATTTCGTGGTTCTAAATTAAAAAAAATAGGAATAAACCATGTAATTAGTGATCATATTGGTATATTATCTACTATAATTAATGGATTATTTATATATGATGCATTATATCGAATAAATGTTAATTCTAATTTAATGTCAATAATTCCATTAAATAATATATGTGAAAATTATCATTGGATTAAAGCAATAAATTTATTAAAAAATAATCGAGTAGTAATACTTTCAGCAGGAACCGGTAATCCCTTTTTTACTACTGATTCTGCAGCTTGTTTACGAGGTATTGAAATAGAAGCAAATATTATTTTAAAAGCTACAAAAGTAGCTGGTGTATATTCTTCTGATCCTATAAAAAATCCAAATGCAATTTTATATAAAAAATTATCTTATCAAGATGTATTAAAAAATGAATTAAAAATAATGGATATATCAGCACTTACATTAGCACGTGATTATAATATCCCAATTCGTGTATTTAATATTAATATTCCTGGTATACTATATCGTATAGTCATGGGTAAAAATGAAGGAACTTTAATTTGTAAATAAAAGTAATTTAAAAAATTTATTTTATTATATTTTAAAAAATAATATAATATATATTTATATTATTTTTATTTTCAAAAATATTTGTTAAAGGTTTATAATGTGATTAATGAAATAAAAAAAAATACTGAAATAAATATGACTAAAAGTATAGATACACTTAAAAATAAAATTAATAAAATTCATACTGGACGTGCTTCTCCTAAAATATTAGATAATATTTTTATAAAATATTATGGTATCGTTACTCCATTATATAAAATATCTAATATAACTATTGAAGATTCACAAACTTTAATAATTAATTTATTTGATAATACTTTAAAATCAGTTGTTGAAAAAGCTATTATAAATTCTGATCTTGATTTACAACCTCAATCTATAAATAATATAATTCGTATTTCATTACCTATCTTAACAAAAGATCGTCGTAAAAATCTTATTAAAATAGTACGTTCTGAAATTGAAAATAGTCGTATAGCAATACGAAACATTAGACGTCATGCTAATGATAAAATAAAAATGTTATTTAAAGAAAAAAAAATTAATGAAGATATAGAAAGATCTTCACAAAAATATATACAAAAAATAACTAATTCTCATATAAAATTACTTGATTTAATATTAATAAAAAAAGAAAAAGAATTATTAAATTTCTAATAATAATTTAATATTATAAATAATAAAATTTATTAAAAATTTAAAAAATTAAAAATATTTTTTCATTTATTAATTAAAAATATAAAAAATACTTTTATGAAAAAAATTACTATTTTAGGTTCTACAGGATCAGTTGGAGTTAATTCTTTATCTGTAATTAAAAAAAATTTAAAATATTTTAAAATTAAAGCATTAGTAGCTAGATATAATATTCAATTAATGGTAAAACAATGTTTAATATTTCATCCAACTTACGTAGCTTTAGCAGATGAATATTCAGCAAATAAATTACGTAATATTTTAATGGAACATAAACTAAATATTGAAGTATTTTCAGGAGAAAAAGCTATTTGTGAATTAGCATCATTAAAAGATGTTGATCAAGTAATTTCAGCAATTGTTGGTACTGCTGGATTACTTCCTACCTTATCAGCAATTCGTGCTGGTAAACGAATTTTATTAGCAAATAAAGAATCATTAGTAATTTGTGGTCATTTATTTATGAAAGAAGTAAAGAAAAATAAAGCACAATTAATACCTTTAGATAGTGAACATAATGCTATTTTTCAAATTTTACCTAAAAATATTCAAAATCAATTAGGATTTGCATCATTAAGAAAAAATGGAATTTCAAAAATTATACTTACTGGATCTGGTGGTCCATTCCGTACTATACCATTAAATAATTTTTCTTCAATAACACCAAAACAAGCTTGTAATCATCCTAATTGGTCTATGGGACATAAAATTTCAGTAGATTCTGCTACTATGATGAATAAAGGTTTAGAATACATTGAAGCAAGATGGCTATTTAATGCTTCTTTTAAACAAATACAAATTATTTTACATCCTCAATCGATAATTCATTCAATGATACATTATATTGATGGTAGTATGTTAGCTCAATTAAGTATACCAGATATGCGTATTTCTATTGCTTATGCAATAGCTTATCCTAAAAGAATATCTTCTGGCGTTAAATCTATAAATTTTTTTCATATGAATTCATTAACTTTTGAAGAATTAGAATATAAAAGATATCCTTGTTTATATCTTGCAATAGAAGCTTTTAATATTGGTCAATCAGCAATAATAATATTAAATGCTGCAAATGAAATTGCAGTAGAAGCATTTTTAAATAAAAAAATTCGTTTTACTGATATAGAAAATGTTAATCGAAACATATTAGAAAATTTATCATTAAAAGAACCTTCTTGTATTAATGAAATTTTAGATATAGATCATAAAGCACGAAAAATTGCAAATAAAATAGTTAATTCTATATGTATTTAATAAATATTTTTATTTTTAAATAAATATAATTTATATTAAATGTATTTAAATATAAAAAATATTTTTTTAAAAATAATTTTAAAGCTGTGTGCTAGTCACACAGTTTTTTTATGTATAAATTTTTATAAATTATAAAAAATATTTCTTAAGGAAATTAAATATTAATTATGATATCAAAATATCCAATTAAGGTTAATATATGTCATTTAAAAGCACGTCATGTCGGTATTATTATGGATGGAAATAGACGTTGGGCTAAACGTAAAGGTAAATTACATATTTTTGGTCATAAAGCAGGAGTTAAATCTATACATCGTGCAATTAATTTTGCTATAAATAAAAAATTAGAAGTACTTACATTATATGCATTTAGTAGTGAAAATTGGAATCGTTCTATTACAGAGGTTTCTTCTTTAATGGAATTATTTCTACATTCTTTAAATAATGGATTAAAAATTTTACATAAAAATAATATTCAATTAAGAATTATTGGTGATATTAGTCGTTTTAATAAAAATTTAAAAAATTATATTATTTATTCTGAACACTTAACAAGAAATAATAATGGATTAATATTAAATATTGCTGCTAATTATGGTGGTCGTTGGGATATTACTCAAGGAGTACAAAAAATCGCTAAACAAGTTCAATCTGGAATTTTACATCCAAATCAAATTAATGAAAATTTATTAAATAAATTTATTTGTATGAATGATTTAGTGCCAGTAGATCTAGTAATTAGAACAGGTGGTGAACATAGAATTAGTAATTTTTTATTATGGCAAATTGCTTATTCTGAATTTTATTTTACTGATATACTTTGGCCAGATTTTGATAAACATGTTTTTGAAGATGCATTAAAAGTTTTTAAAAAACGAGAACGTCGTTTTGGAGGTACAACTTCAATTATATCAACATCTCTTGCTCCTAGGAGAAACATTTGTTAAAATATCGTTTTATAACTACTATAATTTTAATTCCTTTAGTAATTATTATTTTATTTTTATTTCCACCTATAATTTTTTCTTTAATTACATTGATAATATGTACATTAGCTTTTTGGGAATGGTGTCAATTTCTTAATTTTACTTCTTATTTACAACGAACATGTTTAATAATTTTATTTATTAGTGTTTTAATATTTATTACATTTAATGTTTTTTTTTATAAAAAATCTTTTAATTTATTTTTAATAAAAGGATGTATATATTTATCATTAATATGGTGGATTAATGTAATATTTTTAATATTATTTTATCCTTATTCAGTAAAATTTTGGAAAAATTCATATTTTTTACGTATTTTTTTTGGTTTATTAACTATTATTCCTTTTTTTTCTAGTATGTTATTATTACGTTTATTTAATTATCAAGAAAATCATTTAATTGGTTCTTGGTATTTAATTTATATAATGTTAATTGTATGGAGTATAGACTCAGGTTCTTATATTTTTGGTAAATTGTTTGGTAAATATTTATTAATACCAAAAGTTTCACCAAATAAAACTTGGGAAGGATTAATTGGTGGATTAATAACTTCAATAATTATAATATTACTTTTTAATAAGTATTTATTTGTTAATAAAATATCAATTAATTTTATAACACATATATTAATTATATATTTTTCAATAATTGGAGATTTATCTGAAAGTATGTTTAAACGTGAATCAGGAATTAAAAATAGTAGTAATATAATACCTGGTCATGGTGGAATATTAGATCGTATTGATAGCTTAACTGCAGTAATATCTATATCTGCATTTTTTATATTATTATAAATATTAAATTTTATTATAATCTTAAAAATTATATTTAAATTATTAAAATTAATTTAAATATAATAATTAAAATAATTTTTATATTTAAATTATAAAAAATATAAAATATATTTATTAATATAAATATTTATTAATAATTTTTATTCAATAATTTATTACTATAAATTATTGAATTTTTAAATAATTTTAATATATATTTAAAATAATTAATATTAAATAGTATTTTAATATTAATTATTAAATTTTACATTTTAAAATTTTTTTATTTGTAAAAATAAAATAAATTAAAAAGAAAATATAAAAATGATAATAAAAAAAATTTTTATAATATTGTTTTTACTTAATAGTTCTATTGTATATGGTTCAGTAAAATATATAATAAAAGACATTCAATTTAAAGGATTACAACGCATTTCTGTAAATAATATTTTACCAAAAATATTATTTCATATCGGTGATACTATTACTGATAATGATATTAGTAAAACTATTCATTCTTTATTTAATACTAAAAATTTTGAAGAAATTCGTGTATTACGAGATAATGATATACTAATTTTTGAAATGAAAGAACGACCTATTATTACTAATATTTTATTTTTCGGTAATAAATTACTTACAAAAGATATATTAATACAAAATTTAGAATATTTAAATATTAAAAATGGTGAAGTTTTAAACTATAATGCAATTTTTAATCTTAAAAAAAAATTAAAAGATTTTTACTATAATATAGGTAATTATAATACTGTAATAAATACTGAAATAATATTATTACCACATAATTGTGTTAATTTAAAATTAGTATTTTCAGAAGGAACATCTGCTAAAATTCAAAAAATTAATATTTTAGGTAATTATAATTTTTCTAAAAAAGAATTAATTTCATATTTTCAATTACATGAAAAAACAAAATATTGTAATTTAATAAATAATTGTAAATACAAAAAAAATATATTACTTAATGATCTTAAAAATCTTCAAAATTTTTATTTAAATCATGGTTATATTAATTTTAATATTGAATCAACTCAAATAAATTTAACACCAGATAAAAATAATATTGATATTATAATTCATATTAATGAAGGTAATAAATATACAATATCTGAAATTATAAAAAATACTGATTTAACAAAATATTCTAAAGAAATTGATCAATTAATTCAAATTAAATCAGGTGATATATATAATAATAATGAATTAATAAAAATAGAAAATAATATAAAAAAAATGTTAGGTAATTATGGATATATTTATCCACATATTATTTTAAAATCTATAATTAATGAATTAAATAAAACTATTATTATAAAAATAAATATTTATTCAGGTAAGCGTTATTATGTTAATAAAATAAGATTTAAAGGTAATACTTTTAGTAAAGATTTTATTTTACGTCGTGAAATAAAACAAATAGAAGGAACTTGGTTAAATAATACACAAATAGAAGAAGGAAAAGAAAATTTAAATCGTTTAAATTATTTAAAAGTAATTGAAGTAATTATAAAAATTTTATCAAAAAATACTAATAAAGTTGATATAATTTATAAAATTAAAGAAAATAATACTGGTAATTTTAATTTTAATCTTGGTTATGGTACAGAAAGTGGTGTTAATTTACAAGCCACTATTCAACAAGATAATTTATTAGGTAATGGATATTCTATACGAATAAATGGATCTAAAAATAATTATCAAAATTATAGTGAATTATTATTTATTAATCCATATTTTACTATAGATGGTAAAAGTTTAAGTAATCGAATTTTTTATAATAATTTAAAAACAAATCATATAGATATTTCTAATTATACTAATAAAAGTTATGGATTTGAAAATACTATAGGTTTTAAAATAAATAAAAAAAATTTTCTTTATAGTAGTTTAGGTTATATACATAATGATTTATCTAATATAAAACCACAAATATCTAGATGGAGATATTTAAAATCAATAGGAAAATATCAAAATATTCATAATTTAGGTAAATATTCTACAAATGATTTTCCATTAAATTTCATTTGGATTTTTAATAATTTAAATAATAATTATCTTCCTACTTTAGGTAATTATACTACTTTAAATACTAAAGCGATTATTTTAAAATCAAATAATAAATATTATAAAATGATATTAGATACTACACAATATATACCAATAAAAAATAATTGGATATTATTAACACATGGAACTTTAGGTTATACAAATGGTTTTAATAAAAAAGAAACACCATTTTATGAAAATTTTTATATAGGTGGTTCTAATATTTTACGTGGATTTCAATCAAATACAATTGGACCAAAAGCAGTATATTATAATTCAAATTATTTTAATTGTACTAAAGAAAAAACAATTTGTAATTCAGATGATACTGTAGGTGGTAATGCTATGATAATTTCTAGTATAGCATTAATTATACCAAAATCATTTATAAATATAAAATTTCCTACATCTTTACGTACTTCTATTTTTTTTGATATAGGTACAATCTGGGATACAAAATGGCACAATACTATTGATACCTTAAAATATAAAATACCTGATTATAGTAAAATAAATAATATCCGTACTTCTTATGGTATAGAATTACAATGGATGTCACCATTAGGACCATTAGTATTTTCTTATGCTATTCCTATTAAAAAATATATTGGAGATAAAATTGAACAATTTCAATTTAATATAGGTAAAACTTTTTAATATTTTAAAAAAATAAACAAAAAATAATTTATTAAATAATTTAAATAAAAATAAAAATATTTTTTTAAATATTACAATATTAAAATTATAATTAATATGTTAAATATCAATATTTAATATATTAAAAATAATTATTTTATAATTTTTAAAAAAATTAAAATATTATTTATTTTAATTTTAATGTATATAAATAATAAGGAATTAATAATGAAAAAATGGTTATATATTATAGGATGTAGTTTAATTTTATTTTTTTCATTGAATATTAAAGCAATAAGTAAAATTGCTGTTGTTAACATATCAAATATTTTTCAACAATTATTAGAACATGAAAATATTACTAAAAAAATAGAAAATGATTTTAAAATTCGTTTAAAAGAAATTCAAAACATAAAATATCAAATTAAAAATAATATAAAAAATTTACAAAAAAATGGTAAAAAAATGCAAATAAGTAATTATAAAAAATTACAAAAAAAAACAATATTACAACGTACATATCTTTCTCGTTTAATACAATCTCTTAAAAAAGATACTCATCATCGTCAAATACAAGAAAATAATAAAATTTTAAATAAAATTCAAGATGTAATAAAATATATTGCTAATAAAGAAAATTATGATGTAATTATTGATACTAATGCTATTGCTTACGCAATATCTTCTAAAGATATTACTATGGATGTATTAAAACGGATTAAATAAAAATATGTTTTCAATTAAATTAGTTGATTTAGCATACTTATTAAATGCAAAATTATATGGTAATGGTAATAATATTATTACTGGTATTGCTTCTATAAATTCAGCACAATCAGGTCAAATTACATTTTTATCTCATGATAAATATCATAAAAAATTAGTTAATTGTAAAGCAAGTGCAGTAATATTAACTAAAAAAAATTTATATTATAAACATTTTGCAGCATTAGTAGTAGAAGACCCTTATTTAAGTTATACATATGTAGCACAATTAATGGATACTACTCCACTTCCTGCAACAAATATTTCATCAAGTGCAATAATATCTTCTACAGCAAAATTAGGAAAATCTGTTTTTATTGGAGCAAATACAGTAATTGAATCTCATGTTATTATTCATGATAATGTAATTATTGGTCCAGGTTGTTTTATTGGAAAGTATGTATATATTGGAGAAGGTACACGTTTATGGGCTAATATTACTATTTATCATAAAGTTAAACTTGGTAAAAATTGTTTAATTCAATCAGGTACAGTAATAGGTTCTGATGGTTTTGGTTATACTAATCAAGATAAAAAATGGATTAAAATTCCACAATTAGGTACGGTAATTATTGGTAATAATGTTGAAATTGGTGCATGTACTACTATTGATAGAGGTTCATTAGATAATACTTTAATTGGAAATGGTGTTATTATTGATAATCAATGTCAAATTGCACATAATGTCATTATTGGTAATCATACAGCTATAGCTGGTGGTGTAATTATGGCAGGTAGTTTAACAATTGGATCGTATTGCAAAATTGGTGGTGCTAGTGTGATTAATGGACATATTGTTATAACTAATAATGTTATTATAACTGGAATGAGTATGGTAATGAGAAATATTACTGAACCTGGAATATATTCTTCAGGAATTCCATTACAATCAAATAAAATTTGGCGTAAAAATGCTATTTTATTAATGAATATTAATAAAATTAATAAACGTTTAAAATTTATTGAACAAAAAATTAAAAAAAATATTATTTAATAAATATATTATAGAATAATAAAATAAATTATATATTTATATATTTTATAAAAATAATAATTTTAAAATTTTAAAAAAAAAACTATATTATTTTTTAAATAAACAATAAAATATATTATATTAAATATAAAATATTATTAATTATTAATTTAAAAAATATTTAATATTAAAATGTAATTACATTAATCATGAGAATAAAGTATAAAGAATTACAAATTTACGGCTTATATAATAATCTATTTTTTTTAGATTAAAATATATCGTTTTTTAAATGTCATCAGTTTTAAAGATAGGAAGAGTATTTTGACTATTGACACTCATACTCTGGATATTTCAGAAATTTTAGAATTACTTCCTCATCGTTACCCATTTTTGCTAGTCGACCGTATTCTTGATTTCAAAGAAAATAAGTTTATTCGTGCAGTAAAAAATGTATCTATAAATGAACCTTTTTTTCAAGGACATTTTCCTGGAAAACCAATTTTTCCAGGTGTATTAATTTTAGAAGCAATGGCACAAGCTACTGGTATTTTAGCATTTAAAAGTGTTGGTAAATTAGAGTTGGGTGAATTATATTATTTTGCTGGTATTGATGAAGCTCGTTTTAAACGTCCAGTAGTACCTGGCGATCAAATGATTATGGAAATTATATTTAAAAAAACTCGCTGTGGTTTAACACGATTTCAAGGTGTAGCTATGGTTGATAAAAAAATTGTTTGTGAAGCAACTATGATGTGTGCACGTAGTCCGGAGGTTTAATCTGTGATTGACACAACTGCTTTTGTTCATTCTAGTGCAATAGTTGAACAAGGAGCTATTATTGGTGCTTATGCTTATATTGGTGCTTTTTGTTATATTGGTTCTCAAGTAAAAATTGGAAATAAAACTATATTAAAATCTCATGTTGTTGTAAATGGAATAACTAAAATTGGTTGTAATAATCAAATTTATCAATTTTCTACAATTGGTGAAAAAAATCAAGATTTAAAATATGAAGGAGAACCTACACGTGTAGAAGTTGGTGATCATAACTGTATTCGTGAAAGTGTTACTATACATCGTGGTACTACACAGGGTAGTGGTTTAACTAAAATAGGTAATAATAATTTATTAATGGTTAATGTACATATTGCACATGATTGCATAGTAGGTAATACTTGTGTATTAGCTAATAATGCTACTTTAGCAGGACATGTAGAAATTGATGATTATGTTATTATAGGTGGTATGACTGCAATTCATCAATTTTGTATTATTGGAACACATGTTATAGTAGGTGGATGTTCTGCTGTTACTCAAGATGTACCTCCTTTTATTATTGCTCAAGGTAATCATGCTACACCTTTTGGTATTAATATAATTGGTTTAAAACGTCATGGTTTTGATAAAGATAAAATTCAAGCAATACGTAATGCTTATAAAATTCTTTATCGTCTTGAAAAAACATTAGATAAAGCTAAAATAGAAATAAATGCTTTAGCTAAAGAACAACCTATTGTAAAAAAATTTATAAATTTTTTTACTCGTTCAACTCGAGGAGTTATTCGTTAATATATGTTTATTCGTTCATTAATTATTGGATTAGTAGTAGGAGAATCATCTGGTGATATTCTTGCAGCTGGATTAATTCATGAACTGCGCATAAAAATACCAAATATACGTTTTGTTGGCGTAGCTGGTCCTTTAATGAAACAAGAAGGTTGTGAAGTTTGGTATAAAATGGAAGAATTAACAGTTATAGGTATATTTGAAGTTTTAAAATATTTACCTCGTATATTAAAAATTCGTAAAGATTTAATTTATCGTTTTATTAATCTTAAACCTGATATATTTATTGGAATTGATGCACCAGATTTTAATATTACATTAGAAGGTTATCTTAAAAAACATGGTATTAGAACAATTCATTATGTCAGTCCTTCAATTTGGGCTTGGCGTAAAAATCGTATATTTAAAATTAGTAAATCTACTAATTTAGTATTAACTTTTCTTCCTTTTGAAAAAAAAATTTATGATCATTTTAATATTCCTTGTCGATTTATTGGGCATGCTATAGCAGATTTAATACCATTACAACCAAATTATTTAGAAGCTCGAACTATGTTAGGAATTAACCCAACTGTTCCTTGTTTAGCTTTATTACCTGGTAGTCGTAATATAGAAATAGAGATGCTTAGTGAACCTTTTTTAAAAACAGCTAATCAATTACGTTATTATTTTCCAGATATTGAAATTATTGTACCATTAATTAATTTTAAACAAAGTACACAATTTTTAAAAATTAAAACTAAAATAGCTCCTAAATTAACTATTCGTATATTATATGGACATAGTCGTGAAGTAATGATTGCTAGTAATATAGCATTATTAGCATCAGGTACTGCTACATTAGAATGCATGTTAGCGAAATGTCCGATGGTAGTAGGTTATCGTATGAAATCATTAACTTTCTGGTTAGCAAAAAAATTTATAAAAATTCCTTATATATCATTACCAAATTTATTAGCAGGACGAAAAATTGTTACTGAATTACTTCAAAATGATTGTTCACCAAATAAATTAACAAAAGAATTAATTTTATTGTTAGAAAACAAAACTAATAATAAAAAATTAAAACAAATTTTTCTTACTTTACATAAAAGTATTCGTTGTAATGCTAATAAACAAGCTGCACAAGCTATTTTAGAACAAATATTATTATAATATAATAAATATTTTTATATTAATTAATTATTTATATAATTTTTATTTTTTATTATTAATTATTAATTTATAATTAATAATAAAAATTTTTATCAATAATAATTTATTTATTAAATTTAAGATTTATTTTTACTTTTAATATATTTTTTAAAATTAAATATGATTAAACCTAAATTTATTCATTTACATATTCATAGTGATTATTCAATTATTGATGGAATAATTAAAATAGAAGATTTAATCAAAAGAGCTTCTTTTTTATCTATGCCTGCTTTAGCTATTACTGATTTTACTAATTTATTTGGTATTATTAAATTTTATGAAAATGCTTATAATAATGGAATTAAACCAATTATTGGTGCAGATTTTCATGTGAAAAGTAATATTTTAATTTCTGAAATTACTCAATTAACAATATTAGCTATGAATTATGTAGGTTATAAAAATTTAATATTATTAATTTCTCGTGCTTATAAAAGAGGTTATAATATTTTAGGACCAATTATAGATCGTGATTGGCTTATTGATTATCATGAAGGTTTAATTTTATTATCTGGAGCACGTAATGGTGATGTAGGTAAATGTCTTTTACGTGATAATTTTAAAAAAGTTAAATTATGTTTAAATTTTTATCAAAAATATTTTCCTGATTGTTATTATTTAGAATTAGTTCGTACGGGTCGTCAAGATGAAGAAAATTATTTACATTATGCTGTAAAATTAGCTAATGATTATAGTTTACCAGTTGTAGCTACAAATGATGTTCGTTTTTTATCAAAAGATGATTTTGATGCACATGAAATTCGAGTAGCTATACATAATGGTATAACTTTAAATGATCCTAAACGTTCTTATAAGTATAGTTCACAACAATATTTATGTACTGAAAATGATATGTATAAACGATTTATAGACATTCCAGAAGCATTAGTAAATAGTGTTGAAATTGCTAAACGTTGTAATGTTAATATTCGTCCAAAAAACCATTTTTTACCAATATTTAATACAGGTGGTATGACTACTCAAGATTTTTTAATATTAAAATCAAAAAATGGATTAAAAAAACGTTTAAAATTTTTATTTCCAGATTTAAAAATTTATAATAATATTTATTCAACATATAAAAAACGTTTAAATACAGAATTAAATGTAATTAATCAAATGGGATTTTCTAGTTATTTTTTAATTGTTATGGAATTTATAATATGGTCAAAAAATAATAATATTCCAGTAGGACCAGGACGTGGTTCTGGTGCTGGTTCATTAGTAGCTTATTCATTAAATATTACTGATTTAGATCCATTAAAATTTGATTTACTTTTTGAACGTTTTCTTAATCCAGAACGAATTTCTATGCCGGATTTTGATATTGATTTTTGTATGGAAAAACGTGATTTAGTAATTGATCATGTATCTAATACATATGGTCGTGAATCAGTATCACAAATTATTACATTTGGTACTATGGCTGCAAAAGTAGTTATTCGTGATGTAGGTCGAGTATTAGGTTATCCATATAGTTTTGTAGATCGAATTGCTAAATTAATACCATTAGATTTAGGTATTACATTAAAAAAAGCATTTCTTTTTGTACCACAATTATCAACAATATATAAATCTGATGAAGAAGTTAGAGTATTAATTGATATGGCATGTAAACTTGAAGGAATAATTCGTAATGTTGGTAAACATTCTGGTGGTATTGTAATTTCTCCAACAAAAATTACTGATTTTTCACCATTATATTATGATTCTAAAGGAAATAATCCTGTAACTCAATTTGATAAAGATGATATAGAATATGCTGGATTAATAAAATTCGATTTTCTTGGTTTACGTACTTTAACAATTATTAATTGGGCAGTAAATATGATTAATAAACGTAGATTAAAAAATAATAAATTACCAATTAATATTAATTCTATTTCTTTAGATGATAAAAAAAGTTTTAATATGTTACAAAAATCAGAAACTACAGCTGTTTTTCAATTAGAATCTCGTGGTATGAAAGATCTTATCAAACGTTTAAAACCAGATTGTTTCGAAGATATGATTGCATTAGTAGCACTTTTTCGTCCTGGTCCATTACAATCTGGTATGGTAGATAATTTTATTAATCGTAAACATGGACGTGAAAAAATTTCATATCCAGATATAAAATGGCAGCATATTTTATTAAAACCAATATTAAAATCAACTTATGGAGTTATTTTATATCAAGAACAAGTAATGAAAATAGCTCAAATATTTGCTGGTTATACATTAGGTGAAGCAGATATATTACGTCGTGCAATGGGAAAAAAAAATCCAATAGAAATGGCTAAGCAACGTAAAATTTTTGAAAATGGTGCAAAATTAAATGGTATTAATAATAAATTAGCAATTAAAATTTTTGATTTGGTAGAAAAATTTGCTGGTTATGGATTTAATAAATCTCATTCTGCTGCTTATGCATTAGTATCTTATCAAACATTATGGTTAAAAACATATGCTCCTGCTGAATTTATGGCAGCTGTTATGAGTGCTGATATGGATAATACTGATAAAATATTAAGATTAATAAATGAATGTTGGCGTATGAAATTAAAAATTTTATCACCGAATATTAATTCTAGTAAATATTATTTTCATGTTAATAAAAATGGTGAAATTGTTTACGGTTTAGGTGCTATAAAAGGTATTGGAAAAGGACTTATTACAAGTATAATTAATGTACGTCATAATCATAAAAAAGGTTATTTTAAAAATTTATTTGATTTTTGTTTGCATTTAGACATTAAAAAAGTAAATCGTCGAATTTTAGAAAAATTAATTTTATCTGGAGCACTTGATCCATTAGGACCACATAGATCTGCATTAATGAATTCATTAGATTATGTATTAAAATTAACTAATCAACATCTTGAAAATAAAAATGCAGGTCAAATAGATATGTTTGATGATATTTTAAATACTTCGCATCAAATAAAAAAAATTTATAATAATACATTATGTTGGCAAGAACAAACTATACTAGATGGTGAACGAGAAACATTAGGTTTATATCTTACTGGTCATCCTATTACTCAATATTTAGAAGAAATTAAACATTATATTTCTTATAAATCTTTAAAAGATATATATCCTTCAAAATACAAAAAAATAGTAACTGTTGTTGGATTAGTAATTTATACAAAAATTTTAGTTACTAAAACTGGTAAAACTATTGGAATTTGTATATTAAATGATATGTCAGGTCAATTAGAAATAATATTACTTAATTCTATATTTAAAAAATATCAACATTTATTAGAAAAAGATCGTATTTTAATTATTAATGGATATATTAAATTTAATAAATTTCATGATGAATTTAAAATGATAGCTAATGAATTAATGGATATTAGTACAGCTCGTGAAAAATATGTAAAAAGATTAGCTATTTTTATAACTTATCAACAAATTAATGATGATTTTATGAAAAAACTTAGTCAATTATTACAACCTTATCGTTCAGGAGTGATTCCAGTATATTTATATTTTATACAAAAATATACAAATACTAAATTACGTTTTAATTTAACTTGGAATATAATATTAGTTAATAAATTATTAATAGATTTACGTAATTTAGTAGGTCATCATCAAGTAGAGTTAGAGTTTTAATTAATTATAGGAATATTATGAGTTTAAATTTTCTTGATTTTGAAAAACCTATTATAGAACTTGAAGAAAAAATTAATTCACTTTTAGCTATTCATCATAAAGATAAAAAATTAAGTATTAATTTAAATAAAGAAATTCAAGATTTACGTAAAAAAAGTATTGAACTTACAAAAAAAATTTTTACTAATCTTGGTGCATGGCAGATTACTCAATTAGCTCGTCATCCAAAACGTCCATATACTTTAGATTATATTAAATATATTTTTACTGATTTTGAAGAATTATCAGGTGATCGAAAATATGCTGATGATAAAGCTATTGTTGGTGGGATTGCACGTTTAAATGAACGTCCAGTTATGATTATTGGTCATCAAAAAGGTCGAGAAATAAAAGAAAAAATTCATCGTAATTTTGGAATGCCAGCACCGGAAGGATATCGTAAAGCATTACGTTTAATGGAAATGGCTTCTCGATTTAAATTACCTATAATTACTTTTATTGATACACCTGGTGCTTATCCTGGTATAGGAGCAGAAGAACGTGGTCAATCTGAAGCTATTGCTTGTAATTTAAGAGAAATGTCTCGTTTAAATGTACCAATAATATGTACAGTTATTGGTGAAGGTGGTTCTGGTGGAGCATTAGCTATTGGTGTTGGAGATAAAGTAAATATGTTACAATATAGTAATTATTCAGTAATTTCACCAGAAGGTTGTGCTTCTATTTTATGGAAAAATTCTGAAAAAGCACCATTAGCAGCAGAAGCTATGGGAATTACTTCATATCGTTTAAAAAAATTACAATTAATTGATTCCGTAATTCCAGAACCATTAGGTTCTGCTTATCGAAATATACCAGAAATGGCTAATATATTAAAACTACATTTATTATCTGATTTAAAAGATTTAGATATTTTTAATATAGATGAATTAAAAAATCGTCGTTATCGAAGACTTATGAATTATGGTTATTGTTAAATATTTTATAAAATAAATATAACATATATTTTTTAAATAAAGTTTAATTTTAAAATTTATAAATATTATTTTAAGAAATGATTTTAAATGGTATTAAATTAAAATATTTTATAAAATAATCAATAAAATTTTATTTAATTAAATTATTAAATATTTTATTATTTTAATAAAAATATATTTTATAATAAATTATATATAAAATATTTTATTTTAAGATATAATTATTTATTTAAAATTATTAATTTTAATATGGATAATAATAAATTAATTTCTGAAGTTAAAAAGAATATTAGTCAATATAAAAAAATACTTTTAGCATTCAGTGGTGGATTAGATTCAACAGTATTATTACATTTATTAGTACAATTACGTAATAAATATTTAAATTTTGAACTTCGTGCAGTACATATTAATCATGAATTAAATATAAATTCTAATATATGGGTAAATTACTGTAAAAAACAATGTTTTTTTTTAAAAGTACCTTTAATAATAAAAAAGGTTAAAATTAATAAAAACTTAGGTGGTATTGAAGCAGCAGCACGAAATGCACGTTATACTGCTTTTAATTTAATATTAAAAACTCATGAAATTTTAATTACTGCACAACATTTAGATGATCAAAGTGAAACGTTTTTTTTAGCATTAAAACGTGGTAGTGGTATATCAGGATTATCTTCAATGGCTCTTAAAAGAGAATTTGGAAATAATATTTTATTACGTCCATTAATAAATTTTACTCATAAATCTTTAAAAATATATGCAAAAAAAAATAAATTATCTTGGATAAATGATGATAGTAATAAAAATTTACGTTTTGATCGTAACTTTTTACGATTACAAATTTTACCATTATTAAATTGTAGATGGCCTTATTTTTCATCATCTGTTGCTCGTAGTGCTAATTTTTGTGCTGAACAAAAACAATTACTAAACGAATTATTGATTGATAAATTAAATAATTTATTAGAAACAGATAATTCATTATGTATTAATGGTTTAATGAAATATTCATTAATATGTCGTTTTGCTTTATTACGACATTGGTGTATATATAATCATGTTACTCCACCTTCATATAAACAATTACAAAATATTTTTAAAGAAGTTATATTTAGTCGTATAGATGCTCAGCCTTGTTTAAGATTAGGATCTTATCAAATTAGACGTTTTCAAAATCGATTATATTTATTATATAAAATGGAAAATTTATATAATATTTCTTTAAATTGGTCACGTAAATTACCTTTAATATTACCAGACAAATTAGGTACATTAATAAGTAATCAAGGAAATTTTTGTTTACGTGCTCCAAATTTTATGCAAAGTGTTAATATTCGTTTTAATGCTAAAGGTCATTTTCATATTATTGGTCGTACTCATTCAAGATCAATTAAAAAAATATGGCAAGAATTACATTTACCTCCTTGGCTTAGAAATAGAATTCCTTTAATTTATTATGACAATCAATTAATTGCTGCTATAAATATATTTATATGTAAAGAAGGTCAGATTTTAGATAAAAAAAAATCTTGGTGTGTTCATTGGAAAAAAAATAATTTAAAATAAATTTTATTTAAAATTTTAAAAAATTATTTTAATAATAATTAATTAATAAATTTATAAAATTTGTTTACAATATTTTTTTTTTATAGTAAAATATAGTTTTATTAAACGCGGAGTGGAGCAGTCTGGTAGCTCGTCGGGCTCATAACCCGAAGGTCGTCGGTTCAAATCCGGCCTCCGCAATATTTTTATTTTATAATATATAAAATATATATTTTATTTAAATAATAAAAATTATTTAACACGAGAAATATATTCTCCATTACGAGTATCAATACGAATTATTTCACCTATTTGAATAAAGAGTGGTACTTTAATTACAAAACCAGTATTTAAAGTAGCTAATTTATTATTGTTTTTAATAGTATCACCTTTAAAATTAGGATGAGTATTAATAATTTTTGCTTTAATAAAATTAGGTATTTGAATAAAAATAGGATTTTTATTCCATAATGTTATCATATATTTAACGTTATCTTGTAACCAAATTTCTTTATTAGAAATAATTTTTTTATTAATTTGATATTGTTCAAATGTAATTGGGTGCATAAAATAATAAAAATTATTATCATAATATAAATAATTCATATAAAGATCAATTATATCAGCTTTTTTAAAAAAAGCAGTAGATTTAAAAGTTTTTTCTAAACGTGTTCCAGTTAATATACGTCTCATTTTTACACGTGTAAAAGCTTGTCCTTTACCAGGCTTAACAAATTCACTGGATTCAATTTTATATGGTTCACCTTCAAAAATAATTTTCATATCTGCACGAAAATCATTACTAGAATAATTTGTCATAAAAACCTTATAATATTTTAATTTAAAATTTAAATAATTAATTAATTATTTAAATTTTAAATTTTATTTTGATAATATATGAATAAATATATAATATATTTTAAATGAAATTTTTATTAAAAAACACCTTATAAATAAAATATTCACAAGGTGTTTTTTATTTTAAAATTATATTATAAATAATATAAAATGTTAATTATATTTTTTAATAAGTAAATATGGTGATGATTACATCATACCGCCCATACCACCCATACCACCGCCCATACCACCGCCCATACCACCAGAATTATTTAAATCTGGTGTTTCACCTTTTGGTAAATCAGTGATCATACATTCAGTAGTAATCATTAAACCAGCTACAGAAGCTGCATATTGTAAAGCTGAACGGGTGACTTTAGTTGGATCTAATATACCCATTGAAATCATATCACCATATTCTTCAGTATAAGCATTATAACCATAACTACCTTCACATGCTTTTACATTATTAGCAATTACAGAAGCTTCTTCACCAGCATTAATAACAATTTGACGAAGTGGAGATTCCATTGCACGTAATGCAACTTTAATACCTACATTTTGATCTTCATTATCGCCTGTTAAATTACTAATTTTTCCTGCTACGCGAATTAATGCAACACCACCACCAGCTACAACACCTTCTTCTACAGCAGCACGAGTTGCATGTAAAGCATCTTCAACACGACCTTTTTTTTCTTTCATTTCTACTTCAGTAGCTGCACCAACTTTTATAACAGCAACTCCTCCAGCTAGTTTTGCTACACGTTCTTGTAATTTTTCTTTATCATAATCAGAAGTTGCTTCTTCAATTTGTTGATGTATTTGAGCAATTCGTCCTTTAATATTGATTTCATTACCAATACCATCAATAATAATTGTAGTATCTTTATTAATTACTACACGTTTTGCTTGACCTAAATCATCTAAAATTGTTTTTTCTAATTCTAAACCAATTTCTTCAGAAATTACTGTACCACCAGTTAAAGTTGCGATATCTTGCAACATAGCTTTTCTACGATCTCCAAAACCAGGAGCTTTAACTGCAGCAACTTTTACGATACCACGCATTGTATTAACTACTAAAGTTGCTAATGCTTCACCTTCTACATCTTCAGCAATAATCAGTAATGATTTTCCAGCTTTAGCTACAGCTTCTAAAATTGGTAATAATTCACGGATATTTGATATTTTTTTATCTGCTAACAAAATAAATGGATTTTCTAATTCTACAGCACCAGATTCTGGTTTATTTATAAAGTAAGGAGAGAGATAACCACGATCAAATTGCATACCTTCTACTACATCAAGTTCATCTTGTAGTCCAGTACCTTCTTCAACAGTAATTACACCTTCTTTACCTACTTTACCCATTGCTTCTGCAATTAATTTACCAACAGTTAAATCTGAATTTGCAGAAATAGTACCAACTTGAGCAATAGCTTTAGAATCAGAACAAGGTACTGAAAGTTTTCTTAATTCTTCAACTGCTGCAATTACAGCTTTATCGATACCACGTTTTAAATCCATTGGATTCATACCAGCAGCTACAGCTTTTAAACCTTCAGTAATAATTGATTGTGCTAAAACAGTTGCAGTAGTTGTACCATCACCTGCTGCATCATTAGCTTTAGATGCTACTTCTTTAACCATTTGTGTACCCATGTTTTCAAATTTATCTTCTAATTCAATTTCACGAGCAACAGATACACCATCTTTAGTTATAGTAGGAGCACCAAAAGATTTATCTAATACTACATTACGTCCTTTAGGACCTAAAGTTACTTTTACTGCATCAGCAAGAACATTTACACCACGAAGCATTTTTGCACGAGCATCATTTCCAAATTTTACTTCTTTCGCAGCCATTTGTTTTTCCTTTTCAACTTGTTGATTTAAAAATATAAAGCATAATTATGCTTCAACAATTGCCAGAATATCACTTTCTGACATGATCAACACGTCTTGGTTGTCGATCTTTTCTACTTTTACACCATATCCATCATTAAAAATTACAGTATCACCAATTTTTACATCTAATGGTTGAGTATTTCCATTTTCTAATACACGTCCTTTTCCAACTGCAATAATTTCACCACGAGTAGATTTTCCCGCAGCAGAACCAGTTAAAACAATACCACCAGCAGATTTTGATTCTACTTCTTTACGTTTAACAATGACACGATCATGTAATGGACGAATATTCATTGAATGTTCTCCTATAAGTAAGAAAATTTGTAAAATCTAAATTTATTTATTGATTTTATCATTATCAATAACATAAATTTTAAAATGGGGGCATTCCAATTTTCTTCAAGGGGGTTTATTAAAAAAATTTTATCTTTTAAAATAGTTTTTAAAATTAATATAAAATAATTAATATTTTATATTAAAATATTAATTATTATAAATATAATATATTTATAATTTTATATTTAAAATGTATTTTAAAATATATTTAATAAATAATTTTTATAATTATATATTATTGGTTAAATAAATTAAAATTAATATTAATAATTTTAATTTATAATATATTTTATTTTAATTATTAAAATAAAATATATTAGTAAAATAGAGTAAAAATATGAATTTATTTAAATCATTAATTTCAATTAGCATGATTACAATTTTTTCAAGATTATTAGGTTTTTTACGTGATGTTATTATCGCATATATTTTTGGTGTAAGTATGGAAACAGATGCTTTTTTTATAGCATTTAAATTTCCAAATCTTTTACGTCGTATTTTTGCTGAAGGAGCTTTTTCTCAAGTTTTTATTCCAATTTTAGCTGATTATAATAACTATTATAATCAAAATACAACACGTACTTTTATTTCTGCTATATTTGGAATATTAATATTTACATTAATTTTTGTAACTATATTAGGTATATTATTTGCACCTTGGATAATATATATTATAGCACCAGGTTTCTTTGAAATACCTAATAAATTTTCTTTATCTATAACATTATTACGTATTACTTTTTCATATATATTATTTATTTCATTAGCTTCATTTGCTGGAGCAGTTCTTAGTATTTGGAATTATTTTTCAATTTCAGCTTTTTCACCAATATTATTAAATCTTAGTATAATTGGATTTACATTATTTGCTACACCTTATTTTTATCCAAAAGTATTAGCATTAGCTTGGGCAGTAATAGTAGGTGGAATTTTACAATTAATTTGTCAATTTTTTTATTTATATAAAATAAATATGTTAGTTTTTCCTAGAATAATATGGAAAGATATAGGAGTATGTCGAGTAATACATCAAATGATACCTGCAATATTTGGAGTATCAATAAGTCAAATTTCTTTAATTATTAATACTATTTTTTCTTCATTTTTAGAATCTGGAGCAATATCTTGGATATATTATGCAGATCGTTTAATTGAATTTCCTTCTGGTGTATTAGGAGTTACTTTAGGAACTATTTTATTGCCATTACTATCAAAAAGTTATATTCAAGGTAATAAAAATGAATATTCATTATTAATAGATTGGGGATTACGTTTATGTTTTTTGTTAACATTACCAAGTGCAATTGCATTTATTTTACTTTCTAAGCCTTTAATTTTTTCATTATTTCAATATGGTAAATTTAGTATTTTTGATTCTGAGATGACTCAACAGATTTTAAGTGTTTATTCAATAGGATTAATTGGTTTTATTTTAGTAAAAGTATTATTACCTGGTTTTTATTCACGTCAAGATATTAAAACACCATTAAAAATTTCTTTAATTACATTAATTATAACTCAAATTATGAATTTAATATTTATTAATTCATTAAAACATATTGGATTAGCATTATCAATAAGTTTATCAGCTTATATTAATTCTGCACTTTTATATTGGCAATTACGTTATCAAAAAATTTTTAAACCTCAACCGGGTTGGGTTATATTTTTTATAAAAATAGGATTTGCTGTATTTGTAATGTCTTTGGTTTTATTTTTTTTAATATGGATGATGCCATTATGGATAAATGGAAACATGTTAGAACGTCTTTTACGTTTATTATTAGTAATAATAATAGGAGCAATATCTTATTTTATAGTATTAATTAGTTTAGGTTTTAGATTACGTGATTTTTTTTATAAAATAACTTAAATATTATATATAAAAATATTTAAATATATTAAAATTTATATATTAAATTTTATTTTAATAAATATTTGATCAATATGAATTATAAATATTTTAAAAAATATTTAATAATATTTATTATAAAATAGTTATTTTTATTGATGATTAGTTATATTTTTTACTGATGAAATTTCTGGAAAATTCATTAATATTTTTTTTTCAATTACTTCTTTAAAGGTAATATTAATCATTGAACAACCGTTACAATTACCATAAAATTTTAAAATAGCTATTTTTTTTTCAGTAATTTTTATTAAATCTATATAACCACCATGTAAAGCTAATTGTGGATTAATTTTTGATTTTATGAAATATTTAATACGTTTTAATAATGATATGTTATTATTTTGTTTAGTTTTAACATTTGGTGCTTTTAATGTTAATTGTGAATTTAATTGGTTAGTTATAAAATCTATTTCAGCATTTTTTAAATAAGGAGCACTTTTTTTATCAATAAATACAGAAAAATTTTTAAATTTTATTTTAATATCAGTTTTATTTATAGTATTTTTTGGACAGTAAGAAACTTTACATGTTGCTTCGATTGTATTATGATTTATAACAAATACACGAATTTGAGTTCCTTTTTTTTGATTCATTAATAATTTTAAAAAATGTTTTTGTGCAATATGTGTAATATGAATCATATTGTTACCTTAATATCAGTTGATATAATGTTAATATATTTATTTGTAAATGTTTTTTTTTAAAAATTTATAAAATAAATTTTTATAAAAATATAGATAATTTTTAATATTTAAGTTATAATTTATTAAAAAATATATTTTTTTATATAATATTTTTATTATTTTTAATTAACTTAAAAATTATATATTATATATAATTTAAATAAAATAAAAATTACTATATATTATATAATTATTATTTCATTTAATAATTAATTTACAATGTTAAAAAAGATTAAAGTTGAAGTAATTTATGCTTTACCTGATTATCAATATCGTCGTTTATTTAAAATAGATATAGGTAGTAATGTTGAAGAAACAATTCAAAAATCAGGCTTGTTAGATTTAGATTTAAATATAGACTTAAATGTTAATAAATTTGGAATATATGGTAAATTAGTAAAATTAAATAATATAGTAAATAATGGTGATAGAATAGAAATATATAGACCTTTAATTTCTAATTATAAAAAAAAATTTTATAAAAATAATAAATAAATTTATAAATATTTAGTATGTATAATTTTTAAATTAATTAAAGTAATTAATTTTAATATTATTTAATAATTTTAATAAATAATTTTATTATATATTTATAAAATATTTTAATATTAATTTATATTTTATTATTTAAATATTTTATTTTAATTATTTTATATAATTTTTATCTTTTATTTAAAATTTGGTGTAATAATGACTATTAAAGTAGGTATTAATGGTTTTGGGCGTATTGGTCGTATTGTTTTTCGTGCTGCACAGAAACGAAATGACATTGAAATTGTTGCAATTAATGATTTATTAGATTTAGAATATATAGCTTATATGTTGAAATATGATTCAACTCATGGTAGTTTTAATGGAAATATAGAAATTAATAATCAATATTTAACGATTAATGGAAAAGATATTAGAATTACTAAAGAAAAAAATCCAATTAATCTTAAATGGGATGAAGTGGGTGTAGATGTATTGATTGAATCAACAGGTATTTTTTTGACTGATAATATGATACGTCAACATATTTTAGCAGGTGCTAAAAAAGTTATATTAACTAGCCCTCCTAAAGATAATATACCAATGTTTGTAAATGGTGTAAATTTTGAAAAATATATAGGTCAAGATATTGTCTCTAATGCTTCTTGTACTACAAATTGTTTAGCTCCTTTAGCTAAAGTAATTAATGATAATTTTGGCATTGTTGAAGGTTTAATGACTACTATACATGCGGTTACTGCAACTCAAAAAACTGTAGATAATGTTTCTATTAAAGATTGGCGCGGGGGAAGAGGGGCTTTTCAAAATATTATTCCTTCTTCTACTGGAGCTGCAAAAGCAGTAGGTGAGGTATTACCAGAATTAAAAAATAAATTAACTGGTATGTCTTTTCGTGTTCCTACAGCAAATGTTTCTGTAATTGATTTAACAGTACGTTTAAAAAAATCTACTAATTATGAAGAAATTAAAAAAGTAATTAAAATTTCTAGTGAAACTTATATGAAAAATATTATAGGGTATATTGAAGATGATGTAGTATCTAGTGATTTTAATGGTGAAGTGTTAACTTCTATTTTTGATGCTAAAGCAGGAATAGCATTAAATTCTAATTTTGTAAAATTAATATCATGGTATGATAATGAAACTGGTTATTCTAATAAAGTATTAGATTTAGTTTCTCATATTTCTTAATTATATAAAATGTTAAATATATAAGGATATTTTATTATCCTTATATATTAAATATTTTATAATATAATGGAGGAACAGAGATTCGAACTCTGGAATAGTTTCCCATTGACGGTTTTCAAGACCGTTGCCTTAAACCACTCGGCCATTCCTCCCTGAAGATAAATTAATATTTTTATAATTTATAAATAATATATATATATTTTATAGTGTCAAGATTTATTTTAAAATAAAAATATTATTTTAATATATAATTTTTTTTTTAAAAATTTAATATATATAATTTTATATTTTAATATTTTAATATATTATTAAATTTATTTATTTTATTTTTTAATAAAAAATTGGAGAATATTTTTGAATCATAAATATATAAACAAAATTATTTTTTTTAAAAAAATATATAAATATGAATTTTTAATTAAATTTTTTTTTATGTTAAATATAATATTTTATTTTTATCTTATAGGTATATTGATTAGTTTTGAACCTTCTGATCCTAGTTGGTTGCAAATAACATGGAATAAATCTATTCATAATTTTGGTGGAAGTTTTGGTGCTTGGTTAGCTGATATATTATTATTTATATTTGGAATAGTAGCTTATTTAATTCCTTTAATGATGTTAGGTTTATATTGGATGATTTATTGTGAATATATTAAAATAAAATATATAAATTATTTTTTAATTTCATTACGTTTTATTGGTTTATTTATGATAATTTTTTCTTCTTGTAGTTTACTTGCATTTTATAAAAATAATTTTTATGATTTTTCTATAGGTGGTATTATTGGTAGTTTTTTTAATAATTTTATATTATATAAATTTAGTAATATTTATATAATAATATTATTATTCTGTTTTTTATTAGTAGGTATAATATTATTTATAGGTTTATTATGGTTAAAAATTATTAAAAAATTAATAATTTTTATATTAAATATTATTAATTTTTTTAAAAAATATAAAATATAATTATGAAATATTTTTTAAAATTAAAAATTATTATATAAATAATAAATATAAAATTAAAAAAATATTTTTAATAAAGAAATAAATTTAATTTATATTTTAAACATATTTAGTACATTTCAAATGTAAATGCATAAAAATTGATTAATAATATTTTTAAAAATATTGTAATAGGTATCTAAGTAATGAAAAAATTATTAATTGGATGCTATTTTTTTTTAGGATTTTTATCTACATCAGTATTAGCAGATGTTACTAATAATTTACAAAATCGTTTAAAAAAAATACAAAGTATTTATACTAAATTTTCTCAAAATATTAAGAATAGTAATGGTGATATAATTCAAGAAAGTACAGGTGAATTATGGATAAAAAGACCAAATTTTTTTAAATGGCATATTATTTTTCCAGATGAAATTGTTATTATTTCTGATAGTAAAACTATATGGATTTATAATTTATTACTTGAACAAGTAATTGCAACTAGATTAAATAAAATAATGAATCAAATGATGTTTATATTAATTTTTCATAATAACATTAATGATTGGAAAAAATATAATGTTAAACAACAAGGTGATAATTTTGAATTAATACCAAAATTTGATAATGACAATATATTAAAATTTTTTATTAATATTACTAAAGATGGTATTATAAAACAATTTATTACAATAGAGAAAGATGGAAAAATTAATACATATATATTAAAATATCAAAAACATATTTTTATTAATTCTAATAAATTTATATTCATTATCCCAAAAGGAGTAATGTTAGATGATCAGCGTAAATAAAATGTTAATGATATTTTATTAACTATTTAAAATTATAATTAATATAGAAATTATTAATTATAGTTAATTAATATTAATATTATTTATTTAATTTTTTTTTTTTTTTTTTTTTTTTTTCTAAAATTAAAATTATAAAATTTTAAATAATATTTTAAATTATTAAATAATATTATATTTGATATTTTTAATTAAATAAATAATATTATTTTTAAATGATATTTATATTTTAAATAAAGGGTTAGTATGATCCATAAGGATGTTAAAAAAATAGAATATTTAGTTCCAAAATTACGTCGTGAGTTAAAAGCTCGACATTTAACTATGATTGCTATTGGTGGTTCTATTGGAACTGGTCTTTTTGTTGCTTCAGGTACAATTGTTTCTCAATCTGGTCCAGGTGGGGCATTATTATCTTATTCTTTAATTGGTTTAATGGTATATTTTTTAATGACTGGTTTAGGAGAGTTAGCGGCATTTATGCCGGTATCTGGTTCATTTTATACTTATGGTACAAAATATGTTGAGGAAGGTTTTGGTTTTGCATTAGGTTGGAATTATTGGTATAATTGGGCTATAACAATTGCAGTTGATTTAGTAGCATCACAATTTGTAATGTCTTATTGGTTTCCGACTATTCCAGGTTGGATTTGGAGTTTTTTTTTTCTTAGTTTAATGTTTTTATTAAATTATATTTCAGTTAAAGGTTTTGGTGAAGCTGAATATTGGTTTTCTTTAATAAAAGTCATTACTGTAATTGTGTTTATTAGTATTGGAATATTAATGATTTTTGGTATAATTAAAGGTGGTGAAAATAGTGGATTTAAAAATTTTATAATAGATGAAGCACCTTTTGTTGGTGGATTTTCAGCAATAGTAAATGTAGCAATGATAGTTGGTTTTTCATTTCAAGGTACTGAATTGATTGGTATTATAGCTAGTGAATCTAAAAATCCAAGAAAAAATATTCCATATGCCATACGTCAAGTATTTTGGCGTATTCTTTTATTTTATATTCTTACTATTTTGATTATTAGTATTATGATGCCTTATAAAAATTTACAATTATTATATACTAATATTATAAATAGTACATTAAGTCCATTTACTTTAATTTTTAAAAATGCAGGTTTATTATCATCTGCTACAATCATGAATATTGTTATTCTGATTGCAATTTTATCTGCTGGAAATTCAGGTATGTATGCTGCAACTCGTATGTTGTTTACTTTAGCTACAGAAGGTAAAGCACCACGTATTTTTTCGAAATTATCTCATAGTGGTGTACCACGTAATGCACTTTATATTACAACAATTATTGCAGCTTTTTGTTTTTTAAGTTCAATGTTTGGTAATAATTTAGTATATTTGTGGCTTTTAAATACTTCTGGTATGACTGGTTTTATTGCTTGGTTAGGAATTGCTATTAGTCATTATCGATTTCGTCGTGGTTATATATTACAAGGATATGATTTAAATCAATTATCTTATTATTCTTATTTTTTTCCTTTCGGACCTATTTTTGCTTTTTTTTTATGTTTGATGATTATATTAGGACAAAATTATCATGTATTTTTAGAAAATAAAATAGATTGGTATAATGTAATTTCGACTTATATTTGTATACCACTTTTTTTAATTATTTGGTTTGGATATAAAATTATTAAAGGTAGTCATATAATTAAATATGAAAAAATGAATTTTAAAAAAAAATAGATATTAATTAATCAATAAATTAAATTTTTTATAAAATTAAAGGAAATATTATATATGCATAATTTATCTATGTATATAAATCAAAATCTTAATACATTAGGATTAAGATGTCCAGAACCAATTATGATGATACGTAAAATTATTCGTAATATGAATAATGGTGATATAGTATTAATTACTGCCGATGATCCATCTACAATTTATGATATTCCGAATTTTTGTTATTTTATGGAACATACTTTATTAGATAAAAAAATTGATATAATTCCTTATTATTATTTATTAAAAAAGGGAATATAAATTATATTAATATTTATATTAATTAAATTATTTATATGTTAGATAAATTTTAAAATTAATTTATTAATTTTTAAAAGAAATAATATATATATAATGTTTAATAAAATTATTTTTATTTTTTTTAAATCTTTTATAAAAATTAATTTTTAAAATTAATTTTTATAAAAGATTAATAACATATTATATATTTTAATAATATGTATATTAATTTAAAAGTATAAATATAATTATTAATATATTTTTTTAAAAATATAAAAATATATTTTATTTTTTATATTTTAAAAGGTTTATAATACAAATTATTTATAATTATTAATTTATCATTATTATAATAATAGTTAGATTAATTTAATGTTTTTTTGAATGTAATTCTTAATTAAGTATTACATATATTTTATATTAAAAAATAATGGTATATTTAATTTTAAAATTATTTTAATAAATAATATAATTTTATTATTAATATTAGATCAAATAAAATTTATTTTAATTATTATTGTTAGTATATAATTTAAATTTAATAAATTTTGGTATATAAAAATAAAAGTATTTATTAATATATAAGATAATAATAATTTATTAAAATTAATTTTACATTAATTTTTAAATATTTTTTATAAGAATAATATTAAAATAATTTAATAATTTTATGAAATAGAGTAAAGAATAAATCTTAATAATTATTTTTAAAGTATATATAAATAATATTTTTTATTAGTAATAAAAATATTATTAGATATGATATTAAAATTATATTTTATAATATATTTAAAATTTTATTTAAAAATATTAGAATTTAATATTTTTATATTTATATATTTTAACATAAATATATAAGATTATTTATTTTTTATATTTTAAAAAATTTTAATGAAAAGTATTTAATAATTATTTTAATATTTTTAAGTATTTTAATGAAATTAATTAATATTTTACGTCTTGTAATAAATTTTTTTTATTCATTATTTGAATTTATTAATATAAAAAATATTCTTTAAATTTTTAATATGGATATAGTTTATACATTATATAAAGAAATGAAAATTAATTGTTTAATTTTTAATTAAATATTTAAAATTTTATTACTAGGTTTAAAATTTAAATATTTGATGTAGTAATAGTGAGTATTAATATTATATTAGATCGTAAAATTAAAGTATTATTTACTAATTTATATTGTAATAATTTAGAATTATTTTTTATAAAATAATTTTGCTTATTAATTAAAATTAATAGGTAAAAAATTTAGTATATAAAATAGTTTTTTTATTAAAAAATTTTAAATAATAAATATCTAAAAGTAATTTTTATTTTTTTTATAATAATTATCTAAAGTTATATTAGATCTTAAAAATAGTTAAATATAAGAAATATTTGTTAATATAAAAGTAATGAATATATATATATATATATATATATATTTAAAAAAAATAAAATTATTAGCTATAAGTAATAAAATTAATTTTAGAAATCATTTTAATCATGGTTTAAGTATTTCTTTATATTATAAAAATATTTATTTAAAAAATAAAATAAATTTATCTTTTAAAAAAAAATTAAAAAAGTTATATTTATAACATTATTTATAAAAATAATTTAATAAAAATATTATAAAATGAATAATATTTAATTTTTAATATATTTTACTTTTAAAATTATATTTTTTATTATTTGTTTTTTTTTGTAATTTTAGATTGTATTTTTTTGTATTATATTTATTAGTTTATAACTATATTATTATAAGATTATTAAATAGTTTAGTGTTTGTTTTATAAGAATAATATATAGTATATTAAAAATTTTAGTAATATTATTTATTTATTTTAGTATATACAAATATTTTAATATTAATACATGATATAATTTTAAAGTTAGATTTTTATAAAATATAGATATAATATATATTAATAATTTTATAATAAATATATTTATATTTTTTATGAAATAAAAATATTATATAGTTAATTTAATATAATTTTAAAAGGATAATGGAAGTCTGATAAACTTTTAAAAAATTAATAATTTAGTAATTATTTATTTAACTATACTTAAAGTATAGTGATGTACACCTTTAGGTTTTAGAAATTAATAGTTAATATTATTAAAGAGTATATTTTTATTATTTTTAATTAGTTTAAATAATTTAATGTTATAAACTAAAAGTATTTTATTTTATACTTAAAAATTTTTTATATAATATATAATTATAGAAATTATATATTTATTAATTACTTTATTTAGTAAATAGATTATTAAAATAATTACATTATATTTTGTTTAATTTAAATAGAAATTAAATTAATGTTTGTGATATTTTTTTGAAATAATAAAAGAATTATATAATAGTTTAACATGAACTTTTATTTTATTTAATATTGTATAATTTTTATCATTTATATTAACAATAATTTTAATATTAAAAATATTATTTTAATATTAAAATTATAATATATTATATTATTTATTAATACTTCATTATTAATATAGTTTTTTTTTAATTTATTATGGTTTAGATAACTATTAATTAATTTATAAGTATTTTTTTATAAAATATATTATTAAAACTATAGTTATGTTTAATAATTATATTAACTTAAAATCATATAGTTTATATTATATAACTTTTTTAATATAATAAAAATTATTTCTATTAGTCAATAGAAATTTTGTAAAGCTTTAGGTATTTCGTATAAAAATCATTATATATTTTATCACCATTTATTTTTAAATATTCTTTATTATTTTTTTTAATGAAAAAAAATATTAGTATTTAAAATTATTTCATTAATTTATATTATTATGTTAATAAAGTTAATAAGTTATAGTTAATAATTATATTATTATATTTATAATATTAATGTGTTTATTATAACTAGTTTTATTTATTTATGTATAAATAGTATAATAATATTATTTATATGTTTATTTGAATGATATGTATTAATTTTTAAATATTTTTATTAAATTTTTCTATTCATATAATCAAAAAATAATTTTAATTATTTATATAAATTAAAATTCATTATCTATAAATAAAATTGATTTTTTATTTATTATTATAATAAATAATATATATTAATATTGTTTATTAATTAAATAAATTCAATAAAATTTTAAATTTATTATTATATTATATTAAATATTAATATTTAATATAATTTTGTATTTATAATATAAATTATATTTTAATTTTCTTATTATATGAATATTTATTAAATTTATTTAAATTTATTATTAAAATTTATATTATAATTTTTTAATAATTTTTATAAAAAAAGGAAAAAATATGCGTACTGAATATTGTGGAAAATTAAATTCATCTTATATAGGTAAAGAAGTTACTTTATGTGGTTGGGTTAATCGTCGTCGTGATTTTGGTGGTTTAATTTTTATTGATATACGAGATTGTACAGGTATTATACAATTATTATTTAGTCCAGATAATAAAATACTTTTTAATAAAGCATCTAATTTACGTAATGAATTTTGCATACAAGTTATAGGTATTGTATATGCTCGACCTAATAATCAGATTAATACAGAAATGATAACAGGAGAAATAGAAATATTTTCTAATAAATTAAAAATTATAAATAGTTCTGAATCTTTACCACTTGATTTTAGTCAAGTTAATAATGAAGAAGCTCGTTTAAAATATAGATACTTAGATTTACGTCGTTTAGAAATGATAAATCGTTTAAAAATTCGAGATAAAATTACTATTTTAATTAGACATTTTATGGAAAGTAATAATTTTATTCATATTGAAACTCCAATTCTTTCTAAAATTACGCAAAAAGGTTCACGTGATTATTTAGTATCTAGTCGTATTCATAAAGGTAAATTTTATGCATTACCACAATCTCCTCAATTATTTAAACAATTGTTAATGATATCTGGTTTTGATCGTTATTATCAAATAGTGAAATGTTTTCGTGATGAAGATTTACGTTCTGATCGTCAACCAGAATTTACTCAAATTGATATTGAAATTTCTTTTATGAATACATTTAAAATACGTAAAATAATGGAAAAATTAATACGAATAATTTGGTTTGAAATTGTAGGAATTGAATTAGAATCTTTTCCAGTTATGACTTTTAAAGAAGTTATGTATCGTTATGGTTCTGATAAACCAGATTTACGTAATCCAATAGAATTTATAGATCTTACTGATGTATTTAAAGAGATTAATTATAAAATGTTTTCTACTTTTTATAATGATACTAACATACGAGTTGTAGGATTATGTGTTCCAAATAGTCCAAAATTAACACATAAAGTAATTAATGAATATATAATATTTATTAATACATATGGTTCTAAAAATTTATTTTGGTTAAAAGTATATGATCGTTCAGCAGGTTTAAATGGTATAAAAAGTTCTATTATTAAATTTATTACTTTAGAGGTATTAGAAATGATTTTAATACGTACTAATGCAAAAAATGGAGATATTTTATTTTTTATGATTGATAATTTAAAAATTATTAATGAAGCGTTAGGTGCATTACGTTTAAAATTAGGTCTTGATTTAAAATTAACTAAATTAAATCATTGGGCACCATTATGGGTAATAGATTTTCCTATGTTTAAAAAAGAAACTGATGGTAGATTTATATCAATACATCATCCATTTACTGCACCATGTAATATTTCAATGTTAGAAGTATTAAATGATAAAATGTTAGTTAATATTATTGCAGATTCTTATGATATGGTTATTAATGGTTATGAAATAGGTAGTGGTTCTGCTCGTATTAATAATTTCAAAATACAAAAAATTGTATTTGATATTTTAGGAATAAATGAATATGAACAAATAGAACAATTTGGTTTTTTATTGAATGCATTAAAATATGGAACTCCTCCTCATGCTGGTATAGCTTTTGGTTTAGATCGTTTAGTTATGTTGTTGACTGGAACAGATAATATTAGAGATGTTATTGCTTTTCCAAAGACTACTTCTGCATCTTGTATTATGACTAACGCACCAAATTTTATTAGTTAATTAATATTATAATTAAATTAGGATAAATAATTAATATATTAATAATTTTTATTAATTTATATGGTTGTATTTGGTTATTTTGAATTTATTTATCAATTTTTATTATAATTATTATAATTAATAAAAAATTAAATAAAATAATATTAATATTATAAAATATATCTTTAAATAGGATATATTAAATAAAATATTTTTAATATAAAATATTTTTATAAATATTAAAATTTAATAAAATTATTACATAAAAATATTTACTATATGTTATAATTTTAAAATATTATAAAATATTTATAATTAATATATATTAAATATTTATATATATGTATATATAAATATTAGTATTTTTATGAAAATAATATTTAATATATATAAAACATAATTTATAATAATTTTACATTAATAAATAATAATTATTATATTTTGTTAAATAAATTATTATATTTATGTTTAAAAAATATATAATTAAAATTGTCTTGGATTATATTAATATTTACGTGAATTTATTTTTTATAAAATATTGTTTAAAAATAATTATATTTTGTTTAATTTTATATTTATTATTTTCTGAAACAGAACTAGTAAATTTAAATGGTAAAATTATGGGTACTTCATATTCTATTTATTATGTACCTAAAAAAAATAATTTTACTATAAAAAAAATTAATATAGAAATTCGTAAGAAATTAGAAAAAATAAATAATCAAATGTCTACATATTTAACCACTTCTGAAATTAGTCGTTTTAATTCTAGTCAGTTAATAAATACACCTTTTCCAGTATCATCAGATACTTCTTATGTGATATCTGAAGCATTACGTATTTATAAAATTACCAATGGTGCATTTGATATAACTATTGGAAAATTAGTAAATTTATGGGGATTTGGTTCAGAATTACGAAAATCTAAAATACCAAATATTTTAGAAATAAAAAAATATCATTCTTGGGTAGGTAGTGATAAAATTTCAGTAATAGGGAATACATTAATAAAGAGTATTCCTGAATTATATATTGATCTTTCATCTATTGCTAAAGGTTATAGTGTAGATGTTATTTCTGAATATTTAAATTCACAAAATATTAAAAATTATATAGTAGAAATTGGTGGTGAAGTTCGTATTTGTGGTATTAAAAATAATCAACAACCTTGGCGTATTGCTATTGAACGTCCTAATTCTAAAATACAACAAGCACAATTAATTATTAAACCAGGAACAATTTCTATTGCTACATCAGGAAATTATCGAAATTATTTTGATCAGAATGGTAAACGATTTTCGCATACTATTAATCCTAATACTGGTTGGCCAATTGATAATAATTTATTATCAATTACTGTACTTTATTCTAGTTGTATTACAGCTGATGGTTTAGCTACTGGATTTAGTGTATTAGGTCCGGAATGTGGTATGAAATTAGCAAATATACTTAATATTCCAGTTATGATGATACTTAGTACTAAAAATGGTATAGAAGAACGTTATTCTAAAGCTTTTAAAGATTATTTAAACTAAAATTGTTAATAATTTATTTATTATTTAATTTAATTTTTTAAAATTATATAATAAAATTTTTAAATATTAATATATTATAATAATTTATTAATTTTATGATTTGTAATATTTATTATTATAAATTTATAATTATTATATTTAATATAATTATTATTTTAAGAATTTTGTATGATATATATACATTATAAATTTTTTAATATTTTTATAATTGTTTAAGTATTAATATTGTATTTATGTATTATATTTTTAATTGATATTTTATTTTATATTAATTATTAGTTTTTAATATAAGTTGTTATTTTTTGTTTTTAATTTATTAAACATGTTATTAATATTTTTATTATATTATTAAGTATAATAAATCTAAAAATTATATTATATTCATGAAAAATAATAAAAAATTTATTAAAAATTTTAAAATTTTTTAAGGTTTTTGATAATATTAATGTATTTGATATAATTAATTTTAAATAAATTTTTGTTATTATTTAAAATTAAATTTTTAATTATTTAAAATATAATTTAATAAATTTTTATAATTTATATATTCAATAATTTTATTAATATGATTATTATATATTAAAAATTTAGAATATAAATAAGTTTATATTTTGTTTATATAATATTTTATGAATATTTTAGATGTGATTATTTTATAAACATTATTTAAAATTATATGATTTTTTTTTAAGTTATAGATAGTTTAAATTATTTAAATATTAAATTTATTAATTTTATTTAAAAATTATATTTAAAAAATATATAAAATTAGTAATTTAAATAGAAATAATTTTTACTTTAATTACAGTAATATATTTTGGAATGAAATATTTAAATAAAATAAATAAATTAGTTAATAATATAAAACAATAAATAAAATTGTTTTTTTTGATAATTTTTAATATAAATTAATTAAATATTAATTTAAAATAAGAAAAAATTTAATGATTAATAATATTATGTAGAATAGTTATAGTATTAAAATTATTTTATTTTACAGTAAAAAATTTTTTTATATTTTTTGTGTAAATTTACTATTTTAATAGTATTAATATTATTTTATTATTTATTAATTTTAATTTAATTTTCTGCACTGTAGATAGAAATATTTTAAAAAAAATAAAAAATATATATATTATAATGAATTAAATAATTAGAAAAATATTTTTTTATATAATTTATATATTTATTAATAATATTATACTAAATCCTAAGATTAGTTATAAAAATTAATTTAAGTAATTAAAAAATAGTTATAAAATTAAAGGTATAATTTATATATAAAATAATAATAAATATATTATTTTAATATAATTTTATAGAAATTTTTTAAAATTATTAATAAGTAATAAATATTAATTGATATTTTAATAACTTTATTTAAAGTAATATTTAAAATATTAGTTAGAATATAATATTTTTGTATAAATATTTAATTATATTTATTATATAGTAGTTTAATATGAATATAAGAAAATAATTCATATTATTTTATTAATATTTTTAATATTTATTTCAGTTTAAATATAAATTTTAAATTTATAAAATAAAATAATATTTGGATTTATATTTTAATATTAGAAAAGATTAAAATATATTAAGTTATCAGTATTATAAAATTTTATGAGGTGATAATTTAAATATATTACTTAATATTTTAAAAAAAATTAATCAGTTTATTATAATGTCAATATAATATAATTAATTTATAGTATAAGAAAATATTTTTAGATGTTTGTAAAGTAATTTATAATATTAAAAATAGTAATATTAACCTAATATAGGTATATGTGAGAAAATATTTATAGGTTTCATAAAATTATATATATAAACTTTTTATAATAAAAAAATTTATGAAATACAATATTATATTAGTTTAGGTTCTGAATTATGAATTTAATAAAAAAAATTTTACTTAGTTTTTTAAGTATTTTTTTATTATTAATTTGTATTATTACTTTTTTTTTAAGTACTAAAAGTGGATTACATATATTAATTAATTCTGCAGTGCATTATATACCAGGATTTCATATTTCTAATATTAGTGGTGATTGGAATAATTTAATATTAAAAGATATTAAATATCAAATACCTAATATAACTATTGTTATTAAACAATTTTATTTATCAGTTGATAAATCTTGTTTCAAATATGGTTCATTATGTTTTAATAATTTAATTATACATGATATAGATATAAAATTTTATATTAAAAATATAACGTTATCTCAATTATCGAAAAAAATTAATATATATAGTATGTATTATAATACACCATTTCCAATTATTTTTCGTATGATAACATTAAATAATATTAAAATTAATATTAATGGAAGTAAAATTTTTTTAGCTGAATTTCAAAGTAAAATTTTATGGAAAGAACGTTTATTAACATTTATATCAACTAAAATTAAATCATTATTAATTACATTACCAAAAAACAATCGAAATTTAAAATGGATAAAAATATCACCAATATTTAAAATATTTTATACAATTAATTTACAAATAAAAAATATAATTAAAAAAATAATAATATCAGAAGAAAAATTATTAGAAGAAAATTTGCAATTATTAACTAAACCATTATTTATATTTTTATCAAAAATTTATTTACCATTTAATGTTATTTTTAAAGAAATTCAAGGTGAAAATTTTCAATTAATTAGTGATATTAATTTTTCAATTAATAAAATATTTTTACAAGGAACAATAAAAAATAATAAAATTCAATTATATACTTGTAATATTGAATCCTCAAAAAATTTATTTTTTATAAAAGGAAATATTATTTTTGATGATACATATCCAGTAAATATTACAATAAAAAGTATATTAAATTTTAATTTATTAAAAAATCAAGAAATTATAATAAATGTTAATGGAGAATTATATAAAACTTTAAATATAACATTTCATTCTTTTGGATTATTAGATATAAAATTTTATTTTAAGATACATTTAAATAATATAAATATACCTTTAACGTTAATATTAGATATTAAAGAATTAAAATTATTTTTTAATAAAAAATTACAATATATAGTTAATAATTTTCATTTATATTTTTATGGTAAAATAACTAATTATAAATTATTTTTTTATGCAAAGATTAATGGTAACTATATTCCATCTATAATTTTAATATTTAATGGAAATGGTAATCATAAATTCTTTAAATTAAAACGTTTACGTTTAAATTTATTACATGGTAATATTGATATTATTGGATTATTAAATTGGAGTAAAAGTATTACATGGAATTCAGAAATAACATTTTGTAATATTAATAATATTAATCAATGGTTAAAATGGCCAATAAAATTAAATGGTAAATTAATTATTAATGGAAAATTTCATAATAATCATTGGAAATTACAAATACCTATATTAAAATTAGATGGTTATATAAAAAATACTAAAATTAAAATATATGGAATATTAAATGGTAATAGTTTACAAGAATGGAATATTCCAATTTTTATTTTAAAAATTGGATGTAATGAATTTAATATAATAGGTAAATTTAATAAAAAAAGTTTAAAATTTGATATGAATATTAATATTCCTTATCTTCATGATATTATATCAGAATTAAATGGTATTATTAAAGGATCATTACAATTACGTGGTAATTTATATAAACCAAAATTTTTAATAAAATTAATAGTTTATAATTTTAAATGGAAAATATTAAATATTAATCAAATTAATATTAATGGTAATTTTTTTTATATAAATCAAATGTATGGTAAATTTATTATATATATTAAAGAATTAAAATATTATACTTTAAAATTTAATTTATTAATTTTAAATATTTATGGTAATGAATTACATCATAAAATAAAATTGATAATTAATAAAGGATTATTTTTGGGTCGAGTAAAATTACAAGGTAATTTTAATTATAAAAATCAATATTGGCATGGAGATTTAAATAATACTTATTTTTATACACCTATTGGTGTATGGTATCTTACTAATAAGGTTTCTATAGATTATTTTTATAATATAAAAAAAATAAATATTTTTCCATATTGTTGGTATAATTCTAATGTTAAATTTTGTTTAATTAAAACTGTTATTTTAAATAAAAATAGTAAATTTAATTTAGTATTGAATTATTTTAATTTTAAAATAATTAATTCTATATTAGGTAAGCAAATTCAAATATATGGTAAATTTAATATAGAAATTAATATTAATTGGAAAAAAAATAATATATTACCAAATATTAAATTATTATTAATAGGTAAAAATATAAAAATTATACATTATATTAATAATGTAATATTTTCAGTTAATTTTGATACATTAGTTCTTAATTTTCAATTAAATAATTATGATTTAAAGATTAAATGGTTAATTAAAAATATTAATAATAATAATCAATCATTAGGTTATATTCATATTATAGATATATATAAAAATTCTAATATTAATGGTAATATTAGAATAATTAATATGCCATTATCAATTATTAATCCTATATTTATAAAGAATAATACAGCAATAGGTATATTAAATATGAATTTATATTTAAAAGGTACTCTTAAAAATTCTATAATTTTAGGTTATATTATTTTAAATAATATTAATATTCATGGTTATAAAATACCTTTTAAAATTATTAATAATTATTTTTTTTTAAAATTTAATAGTAAAACTTTATTATTAAATAGTTTAATTAAGACTAAAAATAAATAATAGAATGTATGGAATAATATTTATTAAAAAATAATATAATTATAAAATATTTTTAATAATTATTTTTAATTATTTGATGAGATTTAATATTAACATATTAAATTAAATTTTATATTATTAAATAATTTAATAAATATTATATAGGATTTTATTAAAAAATACTTAATAATATAATATATGTTTTTTAATATAATAATAATTTTTAATAAATTAAAAGTTATTAATTTTAAAAAATATTTTAATTTAAATTTATAATTATTTAATGTTATATATTAAAAATATATATCATTAGATAGTTTTTAATTTATTTTTTAGATAGTAATTTTAAATTAATTTAAAATAATAAAGAATTTAATATTAATGATTAATATTATTTTAAAAATTAATTTTGTTTGTATAATTAAGTTTTAATTATTTGTAAATATTAATTAATATTTTAGAACTTAGATAGGTAAACATTAAATATTTTAGTTATTTATAATATTAAAGTAATTAAAAATAATATTATTATATAATTTATTATTAATGTAATTAATTTTTCTAAAGTTATAATTTTTTATATTTTATTATTTATGAAATTGTTATCATTTTTATATTAATTAGTATATAAATTTTAAAATTTTTTAATTAATAGATAAAATTAGTATAATTTTTAATTTAATAATTTATTTATTAATATTTAATAAATTAAAAATATTTTTAAGTAACAGTTAATAATTATTTTTTAGTGTATAAATATAATATGTAATAGATATTTTATTTTAAAATTATATTAATAATTCATTATAAATTATTATATAAATTATATTTAGAATGGATATTTTATTTTGATACAGTATTAAATATATTATATAAAATTAAGTTTTAAAAATTTTATTTAAAAATATAAATTATTTAATATATAAAAAAAATAAAATAATATTTATTTTAATAATAATTTTTATTTAAATTTAATTATTATCTTATTGATTATTTTTAATTTTTATAAAAATAAAATATATTATAATAAATATTATTTTAATAAATTTATATTTATAATAATTTTTTAAATTAATTTCAATTAATTTTTAATTTATTTTTTTATATAATAAAATATTTATTAAAATAATATTTATTAAATATTTTAATTATTTATTTAATTATTTAACATTAAAATAATTATAAAAATATTATAAAATATTAACATATTTATCATAATATTATATAAATATTAATTATAAAATATTAAATAAATAAATAAATAAATAAAAGAATTTGAGATTTATTTAAATTAAAGAGAATTTAATTATATCTTTTTAATTTAAAATATTAAAAATATTTTTAGGAGAAAGGATTATGATTAAACGTATTCATTGGACAGTAGATCTAACAAAAAATCTTTTTGATAAACCATTACTTGAATTATTATTTGAAGCGCATGCTATACATATTAAATATTTTAATCCATGTCAAATACAAATTAGTACATTATTATCAATAAAAACTGGAGCTTGTCCAGAAGATTGTAAATATTGCCCGCAAAGTTCTAGATATAAAACTGGTTTAGATGTAGAACGTTTGATTCAGGTAGAAAAAGTTTTAGAAGCAGCACGTCAAGCTAAAATAAATGGTGCTACTCGTTTTTGTATGGGAGCTGCATGGAAAAATCCTCATGATCGTGATATGCCATATTTAGAAAAAATGGTTCAAGGTGTAAAAGAAATAGGAATGGAAACTTGTATGACTCTAGGTATGTTAGAGGATAATCAAGTTAAAAAATTAGCAAAAGCAGGATTAGATTATTATAATCATAATTTAGATACTTCACCAGAATTCTATAAAAATATTGTAACTACTAGAAGTTATCAAGAACGTTTAGATACTTTAAATAAAGTAAGAAATGCAGGTATTAAAATATGTTCTGGTGGTATTATTGGATTAGGTGAAACAATGCGTGATCGTGGAGAATTATTAGTACAATTAGCTAATTTACCAAAACCACCAGAGAGTATACCGATTAATATGTTAGTAAAAATAAAAGGTACACCATTAGAAAATAATAAAGATATTGATCCATTTGATTTTATAAGAATAATTGCAATAACACGTATTATGATGCCTACTTCTTATATTCGTTTATCTGCAGGGCGTGAACAAATGAATGAACAAACTCAAGCAATGTGTTTTATGGCTGGAGCAAATTCAATATTTTATGGTTGTAAACTTTTAACTACACCTAATCCAGAAGAAAATAAAGATTTAAAATTATTTCATAAATTAGGTTTAAATCCACAAAAATTTAAAATTAAAAATGGAAATAATCAACAACAACAAGTACTAACTAAACAATTAATGCATGTTAATAATGATGTTAAATTTTATAATGCAGCAATATAATAATTTTATAAAATTGAACTATAAAAATAATTAAATTTTAATAATAATTATTTATTTTAAAATAAACATGTACAGATAATTTTATTTGTACATGTTGTATATAACATATTAATAATTAATAAAATATGTATTTTAATTATTAATATATTTTTTTAAAATATAAATAATAGTGAAATTTTTAAATAAATTTTTAAAATAAAATTATAGTTAAATTATAAATATTATGTTATTTATAAATTTTATTTAAAATTTATAAAATATTTTTATATTTATAATAATTTTTTATTAAAAATTAAATTATTTATATTATTATGTTTATATTATTTTTTTTTAAAAATCTATTATTTAATAGATGGTAAAATAAATTATGATAAAACGTTATTTTATTACTGGTACAGATACTTCAGTAGGTAAGACTATTGTAAGTTCTACATTATTAAAAATAGCTAACAAATCTGGTTATAAAAGTATTGGATATAAACCAGTAGCTACTGGTGGTATATTAACTAATATAGGATGGAGAAATAATGATGCATTAATGTTACAATCTAATAGTAAGATATTTCTTAGTTATAATGAAATCAATCCTTATTTTTTTTGTGAATCTACTTCACCTAATATTATTAGTACTTATAAAAATAAACCAATTCATTTTAATAAATTATCATCTGGATTACGTAATTTAGAACAATATTCTAATTGGATATTAATTGAAGGAGCAGGTGGTTGGTTTACCCCATTATCATTACAACATACTTTTGCAGATTGGGTAATTCAAGAAAAATTACAAATAATTTTAGTGGTTGGAATGAAATTAGGTTGCATTAATCATGCATTATTAACTCAAAGTGCTATTTTAAAATCAGGATTATCTTTAGTTGGTTGGGTTTGTAATAATATTACTATTCCAGGAAAATGGTATACAGAATATTTAGAAACATTAAATCATATGATATTAGCACCATTATTAGGAAAAATTCCTTATTTTGTTAATATTAATAATGTATCTTTAATACCATATTTAGATATTAATAAAATTTAATAGATATATTATTTTATTTCATTATAAAGTGAATTGTATAAAATTTTTTAATATTAATTATTATATTATTTTATTATAATTAATTAATATAATTTAGTTGTTTATTTTTTAATGATTTTAAAATATATATTGTATTTTTTAAAATATTAAAATTTTGAATAAAAATATGATTTATATTATTAATTAATTATAATATTATTAAAATTTTTATAAATTTAATTATACTAAAGTATAATAATGAGGGTATTATGTTATTAATATTACGTTTAATTATTACTATTTTTTATTGTTTTTTAGTATGTTTTTTTGGTATTTTATATTGTTTATTTAGTCCATTTAATCCTAAAAATGCAGTAATATTTAGTCATCTTTTTGGTCGTCTTTCAATGTTATTTGGATTAAAAATAAAAACTCGTATACCAACAGAATTAAAAAATAATAAAAATTATATTTATATTTCTAATCATCAAAATAATTATGATATGATAACAGTAGCTAATATTATGCCTCCTTATACTATTACAGTAGGAAAAAAAGATATTTTATGGATTCCATTTTTTGGTATTTTATATTGGATTAGTGGAAACATTTTAATTCATCGTAAAAATTATACTAAAATACGTAAAATTATATCTTTTTTAATAAAAAAATGTAAAAATGAACATATTTCTATTTGGATTTTTCCAGAAGGTACTCGTAATTGCGGTCGTGGATTAATGCCATTTAAAACTGGTGCTTTTTATATAGCTATTTCTGCTGGTATACCAATTGTACCTATTTGTGCTTCAACTACTACTGGTAAAATCCATCTTAATCGTTGGAATAATGGTAAAGCAATAATAGAAATGATGCCACCAATAGATACTAAACAATATAATAAAAAAAATGCTCGAGAATTAGCAAAATATTGTCATAAAATTATGAAAGAAAAAATTATTCAGTTAGATATAGAAGTTAATAAATTTAATTAAATTATTTTGTTTTTTTTTAATTCATTATAATTAAGTATTTTATATTGTAATGTTTATTAAAATATAAAATACTTAATAAAATTATTTATAATAGTTTTATTTAAATTAATTATACTAATTATATTTAGTATAATTAATAATATTATTATTAATTATAAAAAATTTAAATAAAAATTTATTATTAATTTTTATTAAGTTGTTAATTTTACTAATAAAAGAATAGCTGCATTACCACCCCAAATTTTAGGCGCTTGATGAAAGGCTAATATATCAGGATGTTGAGCTAACCATAATGGTGTTTGTTTTTTTAAAATGTATTTTCCATAACCATGCATTACACAAGCGCAATATACATTTTCACGTTTACATGCTACAAGTAATGCGCTTAATTCTAATTTTGCTTGTTTTTTAGTTAAACCGTGTAAGTCTAAAAAAAAATCAGGTGAATAATCACCACGTTGTAATTTTTTTAATTCAAAAAATTTATTTCCAGGTTGAATATATCGAATGGGATTTTCTTCTAAAAATGGTTGATATTCATCTGAAAAATAATAATTAGAATTTATTTGTTCTTTTATAATATGATACGTAGTATTTTTTTTTATTTTTGGTTTTAATAAATAAGTCGAAAAACAATCTTGATTTATTTTTTTTATATCAGAAACAGTTTTTTTAAACAGTTTTTGTTCATTTTTATTTAAATAGAGATATTTTTGCATGATTATATTTTACCAAAATTTTTTATTTATATTAAATATTATTTAAATATATTTTATTAATTGAATTTTATTATAAAATTTATAAAAATAATATTTAATATAAAATATTTATTTTATAGTTAAGATAATATATTAAAATTTAATTATTATTTATTATAAATTAATAATGTAAAAAAGTTAAAAATAAAAAATAAAATTTATTTTTTTAAATTAGATGACAACATTATAGTATCTGCAATTAAATTTGCTAAAATTGTAATTTGTTTTTTATTTTTACCTTCTACCATAATACGAATTAATGGTTCTGTACCTGATTTACGAAGTAATACACGTCCACAATTAGCTAATTCATTTTGAACTTTAGAAGTAATTTTTCGTACTTTAAATGAAGTTAATGGATTATTTTTACCAAAAAATTTTACATTAATTAAAATTTGAGGAAATAATTCTATTCCATTACATAATTCATATAAACTCATATGGTTATTAACCATTGCAGTTAATACTTGTAATCCAGCTATTATTCCATCACCAGTGGTAGTTTTATCTAACAAAATTACATGACCAGATTTTTCTGCACCTATACGCCAATTTAATTTTTGTAATTTTTCTAAGATATAACGATCTCCTACTTCAGTTCGTACAAATGGTATATTTAATTTTTTAAGTGAAAGTTCTAATCCCATATTACTCATGACTGTTCCAACAACACCACCATGTAATTTTTTTTTATATAAACTATCTTTAGCAATTATATATAACATTTGATCACCATCTACTTTATTACCTAAATGATCTACCATAATGACGCGATCTCCATCACCATCAAATGCTAATCCAACATGCGCTATTTCTTGTATAACATATTGTTGTAATTGACGTATATCAGTTGTTCCACATTTTTTATTAATATTCATACCATCTGGTATTACTCCTAAAGTAATTACTGTTGCACCTAATTCTCTTAATACACTTGGTGCAATATGATAAGTTGCACCATTAGCGCAATCAATTACGATTTTTAATCCTTTAAGACTTAATTTACTAGGAAAAGTACCTTTGCAAAATTCTATATATCTTCCTGCTGCATCTATAATACGACTAGCTTTCCCTAATTCAGAGGATGGTACACAAGTTAATGGTTTTGTCATTTCAGTTTCAATTGCTTCTTCAACATTATTTGGTAATTTAGTTCCATATATAGAAAAAAATTTAATTCCATTATCATAAAATGGATTATGTGACGCAGAAATAACAATACCTGCTTCAGCACGAAAAGTACGTGTTAAATAAGCTATTGCTGGAGTTGGCATAGGACCTGTAAAAGAAGCTGATAGTCCTGCTGCTGATAATCCTGCTTCTAACGCAGATTCTAACATGTAACCAGAAATACGAGTATCTTTACCAATAATTATTTTTCGAGATCCATGACGTGAAAGTACTTTTCCAGCAGCCCATCCTAATTTTAAAACAAAATCTGGTGTTATTGGACTTTCACCTACTTTTCCACGAATACCATCAGTTCCGAAATATTTTAATTTATTCATTTGTTAAATTATCCATCTATTCAAAATGTTTTTAAATACAAAATATTATTTATATATATTTTAATATGATATTTTAATTATTTTATTTTTAAAAATATTTATAATTATAAAAATAATATTATTAATTATATAATATTATATATATCTTTAAGAAATATTTGATTATTAATTTATTTTGATATATTTATTATTAATAATAAATTAAAATATTTATATTTTAATTATAAATTTTATATTTTAAATTATATTATTATAAATAAATATTTTATATATTGTTTAAGAAAATTTATATATGAAAGATATTAATAAATTATTTTTAATAAAATAAAAATTTTAAAATATTATTATAATGATATTTTTATATAATTCATTAAATATATTTTTAGTTAATTTAGGTATTATATTTAATTTAAATATATTAATAATAATAATTTTAAAATGTTATATTATAATTTTATTATTAATAATATTTATATTATTTTTATGATTTTAAATTTTATTTTTATACAAAATATAATTTTTAAAAATGTTAATTTTTGTTAAAATGTTTATAATTTATTTATAGAAATATTCAGGATAATATTATTTAAAATTATTTTTTTTAATTATATTAAAATAATTATTAAAAAAATATATAGATAAAATATTTTAAAATATTTTATGTTAAAATCATGTTATAATTTTAAAATATAATTTTGAATAATTTTAGAATATTATTAAAAATTTATCATTAAATAAATACTAAAACCCTGAATATCAGGGTTTTAGTATTTATTTAATGATAGTAATATATAATTTATTTTAAAATATTTAGATATGATTATTATCTGAATTTATTGTATGTAATTCTTTTTTTAATGATAATGTTTTTGATGTTCCACTATTAGTATCAGACTTATTATTTGTATTTAAATCATCCCAATCTGCAGGTGGTCGTACATCTTTACGATTCATAAGATCATCAATTTGTAATGCATCAATTGTTTCATATTTCATAAGTGCATCTTTCATTGAATGTAAAATATCTTTATTTTCCATTAAAAGACAACGAGAACGTGTATAATTTCTTTCAATAAGAGATTTAACTTCTTTATCAATAATACATGCAGTTTCATCGGACATTTGTTTTGCTTTAGCAACAGAACGACCCAAAAATATTTCACCTTCTTCTTCTGCATATAAAAGTGGACCTAATTTATCTGAAAATCCCCATTGAGTTACCATATTTCTAGCAATAGAAGTAGCAATCTTAATATCGTTTGATGCTCCAGTAGAGACATTTTCAGAACCATAAATAATTTCTTCTGCAAGACGACCACCATAAAGAGTAGAAATTTGACTTTCTAATTTTTGACGACTAGCACTAATTGTATCACTTTTTGGTAAAAAAAATGTTACTCCTAATGCATGACCTCGAGGAATAATAGTTACTTTATGAACTGGATCATGTTCTGGTACTAAACGACCGATAATAGCATGGCCTGCTTCGTGATATGCAGTAGATTCTTTTTGTAATTCAGTCATAACCATAGAACGACGTTCAGCACCTATCATAATTTTATCTTTTGCTTTTTCAAATTCAAACATAGATACTACACGTTTATTACTTCGAGCAGCAAATAATGCTGCTTCATTAACTAAATTAGCTAAATCAGCACCAGAGAATCCAGGTGTACCACGTGCAATAACAGATGTATCAATATCAGAATTTAAAGGTACATTTTTTATATGTACTTTTAATATTTGTTCTCTGCCACGAATATCAGGTAAACCAACTACTACTTGACGATCAAAACGACCTGGTCTTAATAATGCTGGATCAAGTACGTCAGGACGATTAGTTGCTGCAATAACAATAATACCTTCATTTCCTTCAAATCCATCCATTTCAACTAACATTTGATTTAAAGTTTGTTCACGTTCATCGTGACCACCACCAAGTCCTGCACCTCTTTGTCGACCTACAGCATCAATTTCATCGATAAATATAATACATGGTGAAGATTTTTTAGCTTGTTCAAACATATCTCGTACACGAGAAGCCCCTACCCCAACAAACATTTCTACAAAATCTGAACCTGAAATACTAAAAAATGGTACTTTTGCTTCACCTGCAATTGCTTTTGCTAGTAAGGTTTTACCTGTTCCTGGAGGTCCAACCATTAATATACCTTTAGGTATTTTACCACCAAGTTTTTGAAATTTACTAGGTTCACGTAAGTAATCTACAAGCTCACTGACTTCTTCTTTTGCTTCATCACAACCTGCAATATCAGCAAAAGTAGTTTTAATTTGATCTTCAGTAAGCATACGTGCTTTACTTTTTCCAAAAGACATTGCACCTTTACCACCACCTTGAATTTGACGCATAAAGAAAATCCAAACGCCAATTAATAATAACATAGGAAACCATGAAATAAAGATGGAAGCTAGTAAACTAGGTTCTTCAGGTAGTTCACCAATAACTTTTACATTTTTAGTTAATAATGTATCTAATAATTTAGGATCATTAATAGGAATATAAGTTTTATATTTACTACTATCTTTTTTTGTAATGTTAATTTCACGTCCGTTAATTCGCGCTTCTCTAACTTGATCTTGTGTTAGTTCAGATATAAAAGTAGAATAATCTACTTTACGGCCATTAGATTCATTTGGACCAAAACTTTGAAATGCAGACATTAATACTACTGCGATAACTAACCAGAGAATTAGGTTTTTCGCCATATCACTCAAAAGATGAACCTCATATTACAACTATGTTAATAAAATAGCATTAGGTTACTATAATTTAGATCCTTTTGCTACAATATATACTTCACGTGAATTAACACGACAAGCATTTGGTTTACGAATTTTAACTTCTTTAAATAAAGATTGAATTTTTTGTAAACATGCATCAAATTCATCTCCATGAAATACTTTAACTAAGAAACTTCCATTTAATGAAAGAACATTACGACATATTTTTAATGCTAATTCTACTAAATATGTTGATTTAGGAATATCTATAGATGAAATACCACTTATATTTGGAGCCATATCTGATATTACTACTTGGATTTTAATTTTACCTATATATTTTAATAAAGATTTTAATATTAAAGTATTACTTAAATCACCTTGAAAAAATTCAACTCCAGGAATAGGAGACATAGGTAAAATATCACAAGCTATAACACGACCATAATGACCAATTTTTTTTATTACATATTTTGACCAACCACCTGGTGATGATCCTAAATCTAAAACAATCATACCAGGATTAAATAATTTATCATGTTTTTGTATTTCATTAAGTTTAAACCATGAACGAGAACGTAATTTATTTTTTTTTGCTTGTTGTACATATTTATCATTAAAGTGTTCTTTTAACCAACGACGAGAGCTAGAAGAACGCTTTTTATTAATCATTTTTATTTCCTAATTATTATAAATAAAATAATATTTTATTTATTATTTATATTATATTTATAATGAAAAATAATTTTATTATATATATAAAATGGCGTCATCATTTTTCATTTCAATCCTAATTATAGTAAAAAATAAAATATTAGAAATATTAATTAAAAATATTTATATTAAAATATATAAATAATTTTTTTAAAAATTAAGAAAATTTAAATTAATTAATTTTTATTAAAATAATAAAAATATTTAAATAAAATTATATATAATATTATAAAATAAATAATTAATAAATTTTATATCAAATATATTAAAAATATAATATATTTTTAATATAAAATTAGAAAAGTTTTTAATTTTTTATAATTTATATATAAATATAAAATAATTATATTAAAGATATTTAATTTTTAATATTTGATAATCTACATCGCCACCTGGAGTTTTAATAACTCCAACATCATTTATTTTTTTACCAATTAAACCGCGTGCCATTGGTGAATTTACTGAAATCATATTTTTTTTAAAATTAGCTTCATCATCGCCTACAATACGATATGTTACTGTTTCATTAGTGTCTAAATTTAAAACAGATATAGTAGAACCAAAAATAACTCGACCAGTATTTGGTATTTTAGTAATATCAATAATTTGTGCATTAGATAATTTTGCTTCAATTTCTTGTATTCGTCCTTCACAAAATCCTTGTTGTTCACGTGCTGCATGATATTCAGCATTTTCTTTTAAATCACCATGTTCTCTAGCTTCGGTGATATCTAAAATAATTTTTGGACGACGTACATTTTTTAAATATATTAGTTCTTCACGAAGTTTTTTAGCACCCAATAAAGTCATTGGAATTTGTTTCATTATATACATACCTCTAGATCTTTTTTTAAAATAGCTAATATATTAATAAAGATAAATAAAATAATTAAAATTATAACTTTTTATTTTATATTTTAAAATATGATCTTAAAAATAATAAAATTTAAATTAAATGTAAATTTTAATTTTATATTTTTTAAAAATATTAAATATATTTTTATATTTATTAATTATATTAGTATATTATTTATATTTTATTTTAAATATAGTATAATTTATTTAATTTAAATTATATTTTTCATATAAATAGTTTTTTTTGTGATTTTATATAATAGTAAAATTTTATTAAATAAAATAATGATATTTAAAATGATTTAATATAATTAAAAATATTATTTTATTGTTAAAATAATATAATTTATAATTCATATTATATTTTATATTAAAAATATTTTAAATATTAAAATTATTATATAATATTAATTATATAAATTAATTCTTATTTTAAAAATAATTATATATTATAAATTAATAAAATATAAATTATTTATTATTAATAATTTTTTATAAAAAATAATTTATTTTTTATTTATATTTTATATAATTTAATTTTAAGTTTATATTTATTTTATTTTAAATATTATTTTTGTTATTTTTTAATTTATATTGATTAGTAATAAAATTCATTATATCCCAACATAATATATTAATACCTTGATGATTTTTTGCAGAAATTAAATAATATTTATCTTTCCATTTTATTTTTTTTAAAATTTTTTTAATTAATTCATGAGTTTCTTTTTTATTTAATAAATCAATTTTGTTAAATACTAACCAATGTGGTTTTTGTAATAAATTTTTATTATATTTATATAATTCATTTATGATAATTTTAATACTATCAATTGGATTATATCCATAAATAGGTGCAATATCTATTAAATGTAGTAGTATATAACAACGTTCTAAATGTTTTAGAAAACGAATTCCTAATCCAGCGCCACTAGATGCACCCTTAATAAGACCAGGAATGTCTGCAATAATAAATTTTTTTTTATTATTCATATGAACCATACCTAAACTAGGAATTAAAGTAGTAAATGGATAATCAGAAACTTTGGGTTTAGCAGCTGATATTGAACGAATAAAAGTTGATTTACCAGAATTAGGTAAACCTAACATACCTACATCTGCTAATAAAAGTAATTCTAATATAATTTCACGATTTTCTCCAATAGTACCTAATGTATTTTGACGAGGAGTACGATTTATAGAAGATTTAAAATGAATATTACCTAAACCATGCCATCCACCTTTAGCAATTATTATTTTTTGTTTATGAAAAATCATATCACCAATAATTTCTCCAGTATTTTTATCTTTAATACGAGTTCCAATAGGAACTGTTAAAATTAAATCTTTACCTTTTTTTCCATTACAACCTCGACTCATACCATGTTTTCCAGATTTTGCTTGAAATTTTTTGATAAAATAATAATTAATTAATGTATTAATATTTTTATTTGCTAATAAATATATACTACCACCATCTCCACCATCTCCACCATTAGGCCCACCATTTGGAATATATTTTTCTCTACGAAAACTAATACATCCATTACCACCATTTCCTGCAATAACTAAAATTTTTGCTTCATCTATGAATTTCATTTTTGTTTCCATGAATATTAAATATAATATTTTAAAAAAATATTACAATTTATTTTTATTATATTATTAATAATATAATAAAATTTTATATAAAATAAATATATATATTTATATAAAATTATTAATTTTACAATTATATAATTAAATTTTTAATATATTATATTTATTTAACATAAAATTTTATAATTAAAATTAATTAATATTTTTTAATTTTTTATATAAAATATTTTAAAATGTTTTATTAATTTTTTTTATTTATATAACATTATTATTTTCATATAAAAAAAACCCGCTAAAAATAGCGGGGGAATATTATTTTAAATAAATATTAAAAATTTTATTTATTATATATACTAATAAATTGACGATTGTTTAATCCTTTAGTTTCAAATTTAATTAAACCGTCTTTTAAAGCAAATAATGTATGATCTCTACCACAACCTACATTATTTCCTGCATGAAATTTAGTACCACGTTGACGAACAATAATGCTACCTGCAAGTACTAATTCACCACCAAAACGTTTTACTCCTAAACGTTTAGATTGCGAATCACGACCATTACGTGATGAACCACCTGCTTTTTTATGTGCCATTAATTTACCTTTAGTTTAAAAAGTTAATTTTAGTAATTTGAACATCAGTAAACCATTGACGATGACCTTGTTTTTTACGGTAATGTTTACGACGAGAAAATTTAATAATTTTAATTTTTTTATTACGACCATGTGCAATAATTTTAGCATTTATTTTACTATTTTGAATAAATGGAGTACCTATTCTTGTTTTTTCATCTTTTGAAATTATTAAAATTTTATCAAAATTAATTGTTTCTCCAGTAAGGAAATTCAGTTTTTCCAAACGAATAATTTGTCCCTCATTTACTCGATATTGTTTACCACCGCTTTGAAAAACTGCATACATATTAACTCCAATTTTAATGTGTTTTTAATATTATTTTAAAAATATAAATATTTTAATAAATATATTTTACTTAATAAATAATCTATTACAAGAAAATAATTAAAATATAAAAAATTTAATATATTAAATAATATTTTATTATATATTAATATTTAAAATATTTTTGATAATAAAATTATAAAAATATTATATATTTAAATTTAATTATATATTTTATTGTAAAAATATAATAAATTTAAATAAAAAATAATAAATATATTTTATATAATAATTATTAATTAATTTTATAAAAATATTATATATAATAAAATATTAAAGTAATAAATTAATATTATTAACAATAATATTAATTAAATTTTTAATTAATAATGTCATTTAAGATATTTAAATAATATATTAAAAATATTTTTTTATTTAAGTTCTTAGAGATAAATAAATGACACAATATATTCCAGCTATTTTTTTTGATCGTGATGGTACAATTAATATTGATTATGGTTATATTTATAAAATAAATCATTTTCAATTTATTAATGGTGTTATTCATGCTTGTAAAAAATTAAAAGAAATGGGTTTTTTATTAGTTTTAATTACCAATCAATCTGGTATTGCACGTGGTAAATTTAGTGAAAAACAATTTTATTATTTAATTCACTGGATGAATCAATCATTAGCTAATTTTAATGTTTATTTAGATGGTATATATTTTTGTCCGCATCATCCAGAAGCAAAAATAGAAATATATCGAAAAGAATGTAATTGTCGTAAACCATATCCAGGTATGTTATTGAAAGCTATGTATGAATTAAGAATTGATATGGAAGCTTCTTATATGATAGGTGATCAATTAAAAGATATACAAGCAGCACAAAAAGCTGGTGTAGGAACTAAAATTTTAGTACGTACTGGAAATTCTTTAATAAAAAAAGATGAAAAATTTGCAGATTGGGTATTAAATAGTTTTGTAGATTTACCAGAAGCTATAAAAAAACATATTACATAATTTTTTTATTAAAAATAATGTAATAAAAATAAATAATTTAATAGAAATAAAGAATTAATTCTTGCTATTTTAAATAAAAATATTATAATTTAAAAATTATAAAATATTAAATATTTTTATATTTTGAAATAAATTAAATAAAAATAAAATTTTATCTTGACTTTTATATAAATAAGATTATTATAAATTAAATTAAATTTTTTATATTTTTTAATTTACTGCTCTTTAAAAATTTATTAGACAATCTGTGTGGGTACTCCATAAAACAATATTCTATCTTTTAAAGATAAAAATATTAAATCTTAAAATAATAATTATTATAAAAAATATTTTATAATATTTATAATTTAAGTATTGTTTTACATGTTAAAGTAAATAAAATTTAAAATTGAAGAGTTTGATCATGGCTCAGATTGAACGCTGGCGGTAAGCTTAACACATGCAAGTCGAGCGGTAGCATAAAAGAAAATTTATTTTTTTTGGGTGACGAGCGGCGGACGGGTGAGTAATATCTGGGAAACTGCCTAATAATGGGGGATAACTATTGGAAACGGTAGCTAATACCGCATAATGTCGAAAGACCAAAGTGGGGGACCTTTATGGCCTCACGTTATTAGATGTGCCCAGATGAGATTAGCTAGTAGGTAAGGTAATGGCTTACCTAGGCTACGATCTCTAGCTGGTCTGAGAGGATGACCAGCCACACTGGAACTGAGACACGGTCCAGACTCCTACGGGAGGCAGCAGTGGGGAATATTGCACAATGGGCGAAAGCCTGATGCAGCTATACCGCGTGTGTGAAGAAGGCCTTAGGGTTGTAAAGCACTTTCAGCAAGGAGGAAGGATAATATATTAATACTATATTATATTGACGTTACTTGCAAAAGAAGCACCGGCTAACTCCGTGCCAGCAGCCGCGGTAATACGGAGGGTGCGAGCGTTAATCGGAATTACTGGGCGTAAAGCGCACGTAGGTGGTTTATTAAGTCAGATGTGAAATCCCTGCGCTTAACGTAGGAACTGCATTTGAAACTAATGAACTAGAGTCTTGTAGAGGGGGGTAGAATTCCAGGTGTAGCGGTGAAATGCGTAGAGATCTGGAGGAATACCAGTGGCGAAGGCGGCCCCCTGGACAAAGACTGACACTCAGGTGCGAAAGCGTGGGGAGCAAACAGGATTAGATACCCTGGTAGTCCACGCTGTAAACGATGTCGATTTGGAGGTTGTATCCTTGAGATATGGCTTCCGGAGCTAACGCGTTAAATCGACCGCCTGGGGAGTACGGCCGCAAGGTTAAAACTCAAATGAATTGACGGGGGCCCGCACAAGCGGTGGAGCATGTGGTTTAATTCGATGCAACACGAAGAACCTTACCTACTCTTGACATCCAGAGAATTTTTTAGAGATAAAAAAATGCCTTCGGGAACTCTGAGACAGGTGCTGCATGGCTGTCGTCAGCTCGTGTTGTGAAATGTTGGGTTAAGTCCCGCAACGAGCGCAACCCTTATCCTTTGTTGCCAGCGATTTGGTCGGGAACTCAAAGGAGACTGCCGGTGATAAACCGGAGGAAGGTGGGGATGACGTCAAGTCATCATGGCCCTTACGAGTAGGGCTACACACGTGCTACAATGGCGTATACAAAGAGAAGCAACCTCGCGAGAGCAAGCGGACCTCACAAAGTACGTCGTAGTCCGGATTGGAGTCTGCAACTCGACTCCATGAAGTCGGAATCGCTAGTAATCGTAGATCAGAATGCTACGGTGAATACGTTCCCGGGCCTTGTACACACCGCCCGTCACACCATGGGAGTGGGTTGCAAAAGAAGTAGATAGCTTAACCTAACGGAGGGCGTTTACCACTTTGTGATTCATAACTGGGGTGAAGTCGTAACAAGGTAACCGTAGGGGAACCTGTGGTTGGATCACCTCCTTACTTTAAGAATATTGATTTTAATGGCGTACCCACACAAATTGTCTAATGATAATAAATAAATAAAATACCTTAATAGGCTTGTAGCTCAGTTGGTTAGAGCGCACCCCTGATAAGGGTGAGGTCGGTGGTTCAAATCCACTCAGGCCTATCACTTCTTTTCTATACTGTGTATAGTATAATTTTAATAAATTATTAAAATAATTATTTAAATTTATAATGTATTTTAATAAATTTAAGTTTTATTAGTTTATTAAAATATTATATGGGGCTGTAGCTCAGATGGGAGAGCGCCTGCCTTGCACGCAGGAGGTCAGCGGTTCGATCCCGCTTAGCTCCACCATTAAAGATATAGTATTTTTATTTTAATATGTATTATATTAAGCATAATGCATATGTTCTTTAATAATTTGGAATGATCTAAAAATTAAAATGTTTTATCGTATATAAAAGACATCTTTAGGTTGTAAGGTTAAGTGAATAAGCGTATACGGTGGATGCCTAGGCAGTCAGAGGCGATGAAGGGCGTGCTAATCTGCGAAAAGCGTCGGTAAGGTGATATGAACCGTTTTACCCGGCGATTCCCTAATGGGGAAACCCAATGTAATATGTTACATTATCATTAAGTAAATAAAATAGCTTAATGAGGCGAACCAAGGGAACTGAAACATCTAAGTACCTTGAGGAAAAGAAATCAACCGAGATCCCCTTAGTAGTGGCGAGCGAACGGGGGTTAGCCCAGAATTATAATCGATTATTATATTAGTGGAAACGTTTGGAAAATCGTGCAGTATAAGGTGAAAGCCCTGTACATTAAAATATATTAATCGTGAATTCAATGAGTAGGACGGGACACGTGATATCCTGTTTGAATATAGGGGGACCATCCTCTAAGGCTAAATACTACTGACTGACCGATAGTGAACTAGTACCGTGAGGGAAAGGTGAAAAGAACCCCGGTAAGGGGAGTGAAATAGAACCTAAAACCGTATACGTACAAGCAGTAGGAGCATTGTTTTATAAATGTGACTGCGTACCTTTTGTATAATGGGTCAGCGACTTATATTTTGTAGCAAGGTTAACTAAATAAGGGAGCCGTAGGGAAACCGAGTCTTAACTGGGCGAATATAGTTTCAAGGTATAGACCCGAAACCCGGTGATCTAGCCATGAGCAGGTTGAAGAGTGGGTAATTCTATTTGGAGGACCGAACCGACTAATGTTGAAAAATTAGCGGATGACTTGTGGTTAGGGGTGAAAGGCCAATCAAACCGGGAGATAGCTGGTTCTCCCCGAAAGCTATTTAGGTAGCGCCTCATGAATTCATCTTCGGGGGTAGAGCACTGTTTCGGTTAGGGGGCCATACCGGCTTACCAATCCGATGCAAACTACGAATACCGAAGAATGTTATCATGGGAGACACACGGCGGGTGCTAACGTTCGTCGTGAAGAGGGAAACAACCCAGACCGCCAGCTAAGGTCCCAAAGTCATGATTAAGTGGAAAACGATGTGGGAAGGCATAGACAGCCAGGATGTTGGCTTAGAAGCAGCCATCATTTAAAGAAAGCGTAAGAGCTCACTGGTCGAGTCGGCTTGCGCGGAAGATGTAACGGGGCTAAATCATGCACCGAAGCTGCGGCATTGATGATATTTTATATCAATGGGTAGGGGAGCGTTCTGTAAGCCATTGAAGGTATTTTGTAAAAAATACTGGAGGTATCAGAAGTGCGAATGCTGACATAAGTAACGATAAAGCAGGTGAAAAACCTGCTCGCCGAAAGACTAAGGGTTCCTGTCCAACGTTAATCGGGGCAGGGTGAGTCGATCCCTAAGGTGAGGCTGAAAAGCGTAATCGATGGATAACGGGTTAATATTCCTGTACTATATATAACTGCGAAGGGGGGACGGAGAAGGCTAGGCTAGCTAGGCGACGGTTGTCCTGGTTTAAGCAGGTAAGGGGGTATTTTTGGTAAATCCGAAATATTATTAAACCCTGAGAAGTAATGACGATGCATTACGGTGCAGAAGTAGTTGATGCCATACTTCCAAGAAAAGCCTCTAAGCATCAGGTTATATGTAATCGTACCCCAAACCAACACAGGTAGTTAGGTAGAGAATACTAAGGCGCTTGAGAGAACTCGGGTGAAGGAACTAGGCAAAATAGTGCCGTAACTTCGGGAGAAGGCACGCTGGTGAGTAGGTGATATTCTTTTCGAATTTAGCTGAGACCAGTCGCAGAGACCAGCTGGCTGCAACTGTTTAATAAAAACACAGCACTGTGCTAACACGAAAGTGGACGTATACGGTGTGACGCCTGCCCGGTGCTGGAAGGTTAATTGATGGAGTTAGCGTTTATTCGCAAAGCTCTTGATCGAAGCCCCAGTAAACGGCGGCCGTAACTATAACGGTCCTAAGGTAGCGAAATTCCTTGTCGGGTAAGTTCCGACCTGCACGAATGGCGTAATGATGGCCAGGCTGTCTCCACCCGAGACTCAGTGAAATTGAATTTGCTGTGAAGATGCAGTGTACCCGCGACAAGACGGAAAGACCCCGTGAACCTTTACTATAGCTTGATACTGAATATTGAGTTTTATTGTGTAGGATAGGTGGGAGATTATGAAGTATAGACGCTAGTTTATATGGAGTCAAACTTGAAATACCACTCTTTAATATTTGATGTTCTAACTTTGTTCCGTTATCCGGAACAAGGACAGTGTCTGGTGGGTAGTTTGACTGGGGCGGTCTCCTCCTAAAGTGTAACGGAGGAGTACGAAGGTTAGCTAATCACGGTCGGAAATCGTGAGATTAGTGCAAAGGCATAAGCTAGCTTGACTGCGAGAGTGACGGCTCGAGCAGGTACGAAAGTAGGTCTTAGTGATCCGGTGGTTCTGAATGGAAGGGCCATCGCTCAACGGATAAAAGGTACTCCGGGGATAACAGGCTGATACCGCCCAAGAGTTCATATCGACGGCGGTGTTTGGCACCTCGATGTCGGCTCATCACATCCTGGGGCTGTAGTAGGTCCCAAGGGTATGGCTGTTCGCCATTTAAAGTGGTACGCGAGCTGGGTTTAGAACGTCGTGAGACAGTTCGGTCCCTATCTGTCGTGGGCGTTGGAAGATTGAGAGGAGTTGCTCCTAGTACGAGAGGACCGGAGTGAATGCACCGCTGGTGTTCAGGTTGTCATGCCAATGGCATTGCCTGGTAGCTATGTGTGGAAAAGATAAGCGCTGAAAGCATCTAAGTGCGAAGCTTGCCTCAAGATAAGTCTTCCCTGAGTCTAAAAGACTCCTAAAGGCACGTTTAAGACAAAGACGTAGATAGGCTGGGTGTGTAAGTATAGTAATATATTAAGCTAACCAGTACTAATAAGCCGTGAGGCTTAACCTTACAACACTAAAGATGTTTTAATAAACATATCATTTTTAGAAAATTTTTAGTTTATTTTTTTTATTTTATTATTAAAAAAATAAAAAAAATTACAATAAATATTGCCTGGTGGCTATAGCACAATAGTACCACCTGATCCTCATGCCGAACTCAGTAGTGAAATGTTGTAGCGCCGATGGTAGTGTGGGGTTTCCCCATGTGAGAGTAGGACACTGCCAGGCTTTATTATATATATAAAATATAAAAGATAAAAAGCCTCATACAAAAGTATGAGGCTTTTTATTATTATAGGTAAAATAATTTAAAATATTTAAAATTATAAATAAATATATTTATAAATTTTATATAATAAAAGAATTTGAATTTATGAAAAAATTATGGTTAGTATTTTTTTATATAATAATTATATCTAATGTTTTTTCTGAAAAATTTCATAATACTATTCAGTATAGCACATTAGAAACACCAATAATTGGAAAACCTAAAATTTTAGAATTTTTTTCTTTTTATTGTTCACATTGTTATCAATTTGATCAAGTTTATCATATGTCTGATCATTTAAAAAAATCATTACCTATTAATACTCAAATAGTTAGATATCATCTAGAATTTTTAGGTCCATTTGGCAAGCAATTAACTCATGCTTGGGCTGTAGCTATGGCTTTAGGTATAGAAAATAAAATTAGTAAATTATTATTTGAAGCAATACAAAAAACTCATACATTAAATACTGAAGATGATATAAAAAATATTTTAATAAAATCCGGAATTAAAAAAGAAAATTATGATATTATTTGGAATAGTTTAATAGTAAAAACATTATTATTTAAACAAGAAAAAGCTATAAAAGATTTTCCAGTACATTGGGTACCAGCTATATTTATTAATGGTAAATATATAATTCATAATAATAGTTTAGATACTACTTCTATTACGTGTTATATAAAACAATTTATTAATTTAGTTAAATTTTTGAGTAATAAAAAATAAATATATAATATATATTATTTTATATATTTTAAATTATATATTTAATGATTTTTAATTGATATAAAAATATTTTTATTTTAGTTATAAAGACTAAAATATATTTTATATAATATAATTATAATATTCTTTTTTTTTAAATTATTTTCATTTTTATAAAATATTATGAATAAAATTATAATGAAATCATTAATTTTAATTGATGGTTCTTCATATTTGTATCGAGCTTATCATGCTTTTCCTAATTTAGTTAATTCTATAGGAGAATCAACAGGAGCTATATATGGTGTATTAAATATGATTCGTAGTTTATTAATGAAATATCAATTTAATTATATTGGGATAGTATTTGATGATAAAGGTAAAACTTTTCGCAATAAACTTTTTACTGAATATAAGACTAATCGTTTACCAATGCCGAATAATTTAAATGTGCAAATTATACCATTATTTAATATATTAAAAGCATTAGGTTTACCAGTTTTAGTAGTACCAGAGGTTGAAGCGGATGATGTTATTGGTACTTTAGCATTTCAAGCTGAGTTATATGGTTATAAAGTATTAATCAGTACTATAGATAAAGATATGATACAATTAGTTACATCAAATATTACTTTAATTAATACAATGAATAAAATCATTATGGGTCCTGAAGAAGTACAAAATAAATATGGTTTTGTACCTAAGTTAATGATTGATTTTTTAGCATTAGTAGGTGATATTTCAGATAATATTCCAGGTGTTCCAGGAATAGGAATAAAAACTGCAAAAATATTATTACAAAATTTTGGTGGATTAGATATCTTGTATAAGATGTTAGATAAAATTTCTATTTTCAATTTTCGAAATTCTAAAACTATAGTATCTAAATTAAAAGAACATAAAGATAAAGCTTATTTGTCTTATAAATTAGCGAAAATTAAAACCAATGTTAAATTATGTTATTCTTTTACTGATCTTAATTTATCAATATTAAATATTGATAAATTAGAAAAATTATTTAAAAAATATGAATTTAAAAGTTGGTTATTACATTTAAAAAATATTTATTGGTTAAAAAATAAAAAAAAAAATAAATGTAAGATTACTGATATAATAAAAATAAATAATTTAATAACAGAAAAATTAAATTTTATAACAGAAGATATATTACAAAAAAATAATTATATTACTATTTTAAGTAAAAATATTTTACATCAATGGATAATAAAGTTAAAAAAAGCTAAAATTTTTTCTTTTATGATAGATACAGATAACATAGATATATTACGTGCAAAAATAATTAGTTTATCATTTTCTATTTTACCAAATCATACTGCTTTTATTCCATTAGAAAACATTTTTTTGAATTCATTACAATGTTTAGATTATATTTATGTATTAAAAAAAATAAAACCATTATTAGAAGATAAAAATATACTTAAAGTAGGACAAAATATTAAATTTTATATAGGAATTTTAAAAAATTATAATATTAATTTAAATGGAATGATTTATGATATTATTTTAGAATCCTATATTTTAGGTAATATGAATGGTCGTTGTGATATAATAAATCTTGCTAATTATTATTTACATTATAAATTATTATCTTTTGAAGAAATTTTTAGTGTTAAAAAGGATAAATTATTTTTTCATAATATTTCTTTATTAAAATATACTTTTTATTTATCAAAATATGTTGATATTACACTTAAATTACATTTAGTAATGTGGCCTAAAATAAAAAAAAATTTAATATTATTAAAAATTTTTAATAAAATTGATATACCTTTAATAAAAGTATTATCAAATATTGAGCGTAATGGAGTCTGTATAGATTCTATAATGTTATTAACGTATTCTACAGAATTAACTAATAAATTAAAAGATTTGGAAAATCAAGCACATAAATTAGCAGGAGAATTTTTTAATTTATCTTCTACTAAACAAATACAAAATATTTTATATGAAAAGAAAAAATTACCAATTCTAAAAAAAACTCCTACTGGTATACCTTCCACTAATGAAGAAGTATTATATAAATTATCTAAAAATTATTTATTACCAAAAATTATTTTAAGATATCGATCTTTATTAAAATTAAAAACTACTTATGCTAATAAATTACCATTAATGATTAATTCAATTAGTGGACGGATACATACTTCTTATCATCAAACAGTAACTATTACTGGTCGTCTTTCTTCTAGTAATCCAAATTTACAAAATATTCCTATACGAAATGATGAAGGTCGTCGTATTCGTAAAGCATTTATTGCACCTAAGGATTATTTTATTATGTCTGCAGATTATTCACAAATTGAATTGCGAATTATAGCTCATTTATCACAAGATAAAACATTAATACAATCTTTTTTTAATAATCAAGATATTCATTGTATTACTGCTTCTGAAATTTTTTGTATTCCATTACATGATGTAGATTTAAAACAACGTTATATTGCTAAAGTAATTAATTTTGGATTAATTTATGGTATGAGTGCTTTCGGTTTATCATGTCAATTGAATATTTCATGTAGTGAAGCACAACGTTATATTGATTGTTATTTTGAACATTATCCCGGTATTTTAAAATATATAAAAAAAATTCGAAAAGAAGCTTTAAATAAAGGTTATGTTACTACATTAGATGGTCGTCGTCTTTATTTACCAGATATTGATTCTAATAATTATATTAAGCGTAAAGCAGCTGAGCGTTCTGCAATAAATGCTCCTATGCAAGGTACTGCTTCAGATATTATAAAGCGTGCAATGATAAATATTAATTCATGGATACAAAAACAATCATATTCATCATTAATACATATGATTATGCAAGTTCATGATGAATTAGTATTTGAAGTACATAAATCTATTATAAAAGTATCTAATACACATATTCGTGAATTAATGGAAAATAGTACAAAATTTACGGTACCATTAAAAGTAAATATAGGTATTGGTATGAATTGGAATGAAACACATTAATGATTTTAATATATTTATTTAAAATAATTAAAGTAATGATATAGATATAAATAAAAATAGAAATCATTTTATTTTAATATAAAATTTTAAATGTTTAATGTTAATTTATATTTATTTTTATTAATTTTTTATATATGGTTTTAATAAAATGTTTATTCAAAATATATCTTTAAAAAATTATAATACTTTTTCATTATCAGTTAATGCATCATATTTAGTTGTATTAGATAGAATTGAATCAATAATAAAAATTTGGAAACAAACACAAAAATATAAAATACCATTTTTAATTCTTGGTGAGGGAAGTAATGTACTTTTTTTAGAAGATTTTTTAGGTATGGTAGTGATTAACAAATTAAAAGGTATCAATATTAAAGAAAAATTAAATACTTGGCATCTTCATGTAAGTTCTGGTGAAAATTGGCATAATCTTGTATGTTATACTTTACAAATTGGTATTGCTGGATTAGAAAATTTAGCATTAATTCCTGGTTTAGCAGGTTCTGCTCCAATTCAAAATATTGGTGCTTATGGTATAGAATTAAAAAATTTTTGTGAATATGTTGATATTTTAAATTTTTTTACTGGTAATATTAATCGTATTCCAGCTATAAATTGTGGTTTTGGTTATCGTGAAAGTATTTTTAAACATTATTTTAAAAATGGATATATGATTGTAGGTCTTGGTTTATGTTTAAATAAAAAATGGAAACCAATGATAAAATATGGAGCTTTAACAAAATTAAATCCATACACTGTTACACCAAATCAGATATTTCATTCTGTTTGTACGATACGTCGTAATAAATTACCTGATCCAATTAAACTTGGAAATGCTGGTAGTTTTTTTAAAAATCCTTTAGTTAGTGTAAAAAAATTAATATCTTTAATATCTTATTATCCTTATATACCATATTTTTTTCAAAAAGATAATAAAGTTAAATTATCTGCAGGTTGGTTAATTAATAATTGTAAATTAAAAAAATATCTAATAGGTGGAGCTGCTATATACCATTATCATGCATTAGTTTTAGTAAATATAAATAATGCTAGTAGTCAAAATATTATTGATTTAGCACGTTATATACGTAATAAAGTAGCTTTAAAATTTAACATATGGTTAGAACCTGAAGTTCGTTTTATTGGTGCAACAGGTGAATTAAATGCAATAGAGGTATTATCATGAGTATAGATAAATCATTATTAAAATTAATTGTATTATTATCTGATGGTAGATTTTACTCAATGAAATATCTTAGTAATTTATTAGGTATTAATCAATTTATGATTAATAAGTATATCAATATTATTCGTGGATGGGGAATTATTGTACTTGCTATATCAAATAAAGAATATAGTTTTTTAAATCCAATTCAATTATTGGAAGTAAATCGTATTTTGAAATTTTTAAAAAAAAAACAAATCATTGTGTTATCTGTTGTTGATTCAACTAATCAATATTTATTAGATCGTATTTATAGATTAAAATTAGGTGATGCATGTATTTCTGAATATCAAAAATTTGGTAGAGGCCGTAGGGGAAGACATTGGGTATCACCTTTTGGAACTAATTTATATTTATCAATGTATTGGAATTTTAATTGTAAATTAAATTCTACTGTTGGTTTAAGTTTAGTAGTAGGTATTGTAATAGCTGAAGTTTTACGGCATTTAGGTGTGCAAGATATTTATGTTAAATGGCCAAATGATTTATATTTTAAAAATAAAAAATTAGCAGGTATTTTAATTGAATTAATAGGTCCGATTAGTAATTTAATGCATTTTGTAATAGGTATAGGTATTAATTTAGTTATGCATCATACGCATGGTAAAATAATTAATCAAGATTGGATTAATTTACAAGAATCTGGTATTAATATTGATCGTAATGAACTAGTTGCTATTATTCTTAATAAATTAAGAAGTTCACTTAAACATTTTGAAAATTATGGATTTCAACCATTTATAGAACGTTGGAATTTATTAGATAGATATATTAATAAATCAGTCAAAGTATTAATTGGTAAAAAACAAATATTAGGTATTTCAAGAGGTATTGATCAAAGTGGTGCTTTATTACTTGATCAAAGAGGAATAATAAAATCCTTTATGGGAGAAGAAATATCTTTACGTAAGATAGAATAAAAATTATAAATAATTTATTTTTAATAAATTTTTATTAAATTTATATAATAAATATATTAAAATAATATAAATAATAGCATATTAAATATTGTTTATTTTTAAATATTTTATAATTTTTTTATATATAATTTTAATATATAAAAAATAGTTTTATAATTAATAGATTAATTGCATAAATTTATATAATTTTTAATGAAATTTATAAATTATTTCATTAAATAAATACTTTCTATTTTATGAAAATAGTTTTTAGTAATAATTAAATGTGCTTTTTTTCGTGTTGGTAAGATATTTTGTTGTAAATTTAATTTATTAATTGTATTCCATATTTTTTTTGCAATATTAACTGTTTTAAATATTGGTAATGTAGAATAATGATAAAAATAAGAATCAGGATTGTAAATTGCTTTATGACGAAATTTTAAAAAACGATTTATATACCAATTTTTTATAAATTTTTCTGGTGCATCAATATAAATTGAAAAATCAATAAAATCTGAAATATAAACATGATTTTTATCATATAAATAATTAATTTGATTTTGTAAAATATGTAATCCTTCTAAGATAATAATATCTGGTTGTTTAATTATTTTATTACAATTAGATAATATATCATAATTTAAATGCGAATAAATTGGAGTTTTTATATATTTTATACCAGATTTAATATTACTAATACATTTAATCATTTCATATATATTATAAGATTGCGGAAATCCTTTAAGTTTCATTATTCCATTTTTATGGAGTATTTTATTAGAATATAAAAAATTGTCAGTAGTAATTATTTCTACAGATTTATGTTCTTTCCAATGACTAAGTAATATTTGTAATAAACGTGCAGTAGTACTTTTTCCTATTGAAACACTACCAGTGATTCCAATAATATAAGGAATTTTATATTTTTTTTTATATAAAATTTCTTTATTTTTTTTTTTATTATACTGATTAGAATTAATAAAAAAATGTAATAGTTGTGAAAGTGGAATATAAATTTTTTTTATTTCATTTAAAGATAAATTTTTGTTAATTTTTTTTAAATTAATAATTTCTTTTTCTGATAAATTTAAAGGAATAAGATTTTTTAATATATTCCATTGAGTATAAGTAAATTTCATATATTTTTTTTCTAAAAATGATTTTATATTTATCATAATTTTAAAATAACCTTGTAATATAAATTAAAATAAGAATATATAATAAATTGTAAATAAAAATATTTTTATTATTATATATAATTGTTTTTAAAAATTTTATTTTAAAAAAAATAAATGATATAATAATTAATTATTTTAAGTAAATAAATTATTTAATTTTAAAAATAATTTTTATATAATTATTTATATATTTAATATGATATTTTATATTATTTTTTTATAAAAATATTATTTTATAAATTAAATTTTTTAAAAAATATGTTTTTGTTAATTTATTTTTTAAAAAAAATATATTTTTATTGATTTAATTTTTATAAATAATTAAAATAATTTTAAAATAAAAAATATTAAATATATCTTTAAATTTATTAAAAATAATTTTATAATTTTTATATATATTTACAAATAAAATTATTTATTAATTTTAATATAATAATGTTATTTTTATTGTATTAATTTTATTTATAAGTTAAAATTATTTAAATATATTAAAATGTATTATATATTATGATATAATATATAAAATTTAAATAATTTAATTTATAAATATTTAATTATTTTTTTAAATGAAATATTTTTGCCGGCTTAGCTCAATATGGTAGAGCAACTGACTTGTAATCAGTAGGTCACCAGTTCAATTCCGGTAGCCGGCATCATTAAAATAAAAAAAATTAAGTATGGTGGGGTTCCCGAGTGGTTAAAGGGAGCAGACTGTAAATCTGTCGTCATAGACTTCGAAGGTTCGAATCCTTCCCCCATCATCAAATTTTATTTATAACATTTAATATAATATATTATAATTAAAATTTTATATTAAAGAATTTAATTTTTTAGATTATATTAATTAGAATATAATTATTTTATAAAATAATATTTAAATAAATGAATTATTTTGTATTTGAATTATATTAATATTTAATATTTAATTTTTAAAAAATGCGGGCATCGTATAAAGGCTATTACCTTAGCCTTCCAAGCTGATGATATGAGTTCGATTCTCATTGCCCGCTCCAAATGTGTTGATATAGCTCAGTTGGTAGAGCACACTCTTGGTAAGAGTGAGGTCGACAGTTCAAATCTGTCTATCAGCATCACTAACAATTCTTCTCACTCATGATTTTCTTTCTGTTTTGAATTCAAAAGCGAATATATAATTAATGTAGTGATATTAATGATTTATCTGTATTTAAGAGAGATAATCAATGTCTAAAGAAAAGTTTGAACGTAAAAAACCACATATTAATGTCGGTACTATTGGTCATGTTGATCATGGTAAAACAACTTTAACTGCTGCAATAACAACTGTTTTAGCTAAAAATTATGGTGGTTGTGCTCGTGCTTTTGATCAAATTGATAATGCACCAGAAGAGAAAGCACGTGGTATTACTATTAATACTTCTCATGTTGAATATGATACTAAATTTCGTCATTATGCACATGTAGATTGTCCAGGACATGCTGATTATATAAAAAATATGATTACTGGTGCTGCTCAAATGGATGGTGCTATTTTAGTTGTTGCTGCAACTGATGGTCCTATGCCTCAGACTCGTGAACACATTTTATTGGGTCGTCAAGTAGGTGTACCTTTTATTGTTGTATTTATTAATAAATGCGATATGGTTGATGATGAAGAATTATTAGAATTAGTAGAAATGGAAGTTCGTGAATTATTAACTACTTATAATTTTCCTGGTGAAACTTTACCAATTATTCGTGGTTCTGCATTAAAAGCGTTAGAGGGTGATTCAGAGTGGGAAAATCAAATAATTAAATTATCTGAAGTTTTAGATTCTTATATTCCAGAACCCAAACGTGCTATTGATAAATCATTTTTATTACCGATTGAAGATGTATTTTCAATTTCTGGTAGAGGTACAGTAGTTACTGGACGTGTTGAACGTGGTATTATTAAAGTTGGTGAAGAAGTTGAGATTATAGGTATAAAAAATACAGTTAAATCTACTTGTACTGGTGTAGAAATGTTTAGAAAATTATTAGATGAAGGTCGTGCAGGTGAGAATGTAGGTGTTCTTTTGCGTGGTGTAAAACGTGAAGATATTGAACGTGGTCAAGTTTTAGCTAAACCTGGTTCTATTAAACCATATACTCAATTTAATTCAGAAGTATATATTTTAAGTAAAGAAGAAGGTGGTCGTCATACACCATTTTTTAAAGGATACCGTCCACAATTTTATTTTAGAACAACTGATGTTACTGGTACTATTGAATTAGAAAAAGATATTGAAATGGTAATGCCAGGTGATAATGTTAATATGAAAGTTACTTTAATTCATCCAATTGCTATGGAAGATGGATTACGTTTTGCTATTCGTGAAGGTGGTCGTACTGTTGGTGCAGGAGTTGTCGTTAAAATTATTTCTTAATTTATTAATAATATTTAATATGACACATATAAAAGGGCATCATGTGATGTCCTTTTTCTACATTATAAAATAAAAATTAATTTTATTTTATAATAAATAATTATAATTTTATTATATAATTGTTATTAATATTTTAATAAAAAATATTTTATTATTTTAGTTTATTGAAAATTTTAAAATAATATAGTTAATTTTAATTATTGTAATGGGTTTGTTTATGAGTGTAAAAACTGATACTCAAGTATGCAGTCAATATAAAGAAAAGATTAAATGGTTTATGGTTATTATTTTATTAACTATAGCTATAATTGGTAATTATTATTATATTGATTTAAATGTATTCTTACGTGTATTTATGGTTATATTTTTTATTATAGTTTCAGGTATTATAGCTTTAATGACAAATAAAGGTAAAATTATTATTTTATTTGCACATGAAGCTCGTATTGAAATACGTAAAGTTATTTGGCCTACTTATCAAGAAACATTATATACTACATTTATTGTAGCTATAGTAACTGTTATAATGTCACTTATTTTATGGGGATTAGATGGTATTCTAGTTCGTATTATTTCATTTATTACTAACTTGAGGTTCTAAAATGTCTGAAGTTATTAAAAAACGTTGGTACGTTGTTCAGGCGTTTTCTAGTTTTGAGGGTCGTGTAGCACAGTCATTACGTGAGTATATTAAATTGCATTCTATGGAAGAATTTTTTGGTGAAGTAATGGTTCCTTCAGAAGAGGTAGTTGAAATTCGTAGTGGTCAACGTCGTAAAAGTGAGCGGAAATTTTTTCCTGGTTATGTATTAGTACAAATGATAATGAATGATGCTAGTTGGCATTTAGTTCGTAGTGTACCACGTGTTATGGGTTTTATAGGGGGAACTTCAGATCGTCCTGCACCAATTAGTAATAAAGAAGTGGATTCTATTATGAATCGTTTACAACAAGTTGGTGATAAACCTCGTCCTAAAACGTTATTTGAACCAGGTGAGTTAGTTCGTGTTAATGATGGTCCATTTGCCGATTTTAATGGTGTAGTTGAAGAAGTGGATTATGAAAAAATTCGTTTAAAAGTTTCTGTATCTATTTTTGGTCGTTCAACACCAGTAGAATTAGATTTTAGTCAGGTAGAAAAAGGTTAAAATTAAATTAAAATTTAATTATTTTTTAGTACTTATTTAAGTATAAAATTTATTTTTTTATTTTATATATTATAAAAATATATTATAAATAAATTTTTATAAGATAAGAATTATTCAAATTAAGGAAAAATATATGGCTAAAAAAATACAAGCTTATGTTAAGTTACAAGTTTCAGCTGGTATGGCGAATCCTAGCCCTCCAGTTGGACCTGCATTAGGTCAACAAGGTGTTAATATTATGGAATTTTGTAAAGAATTTAATATTAAAACTGATAGTTTTGAAAAAGGTTTACCAATACCAGTAATAGTGACTATTTATTCTGATCGATCTTTTACTTTTATTATTAAAACTTCACCAGCTTCAGTTTTATTAAAAAAAGCAGCAGGTATAAAATCTGGTTCTAATAAACCTAAAAAGGATCAAGTAGGTAAGATAACACGTACTCAGATACGTGAAATTGCAGAAAAAAAATCAAAAGATATGACAGGTTCAAATATTGAAGCAATGAGTCGTTCTATTGAAGGAACTGCTCATTCTATAGGATTAATAATAGAGGATTAATCAGTGGTTAAATTAACTAAACGTATGCGTTTTATTCGTAATAAAGTTGATAAGACTAAAAGTTATAATATTGTTGATGCTATTATTTTGTTAAAAGAATTAACTATTGTTAAATTTATAGAAAGTGTTGATGTATCAATTAATTTAGGTATTGATTCACGTAAATCTGATCAAAATATTCGTGGTTTTACTATTCTTCCTCATGGAATAGGTCGAAATGTGCGTATTGCAGTATTTGCTCAAGGTATGAATGCTGAAATAGCTAAATCTTCTAATGCGGAAATAGTAGGTATGGAAGATTTAGCAGATATAATTAAAAAAGGTGAAATTAATTTTGATGTAGTAATTGCATCTCCAGATACAATGCATATTGTTAGTCCACTTGGTCAAATACTTGGACCACGTGGTTTAATGCCTAATCCTAAAGTAGGTACTGTTACTACTAATATTGCTGAAGCAGTAAAAAATGCTAAATCTGGTCAAATTCGTTATCGTAATGATAAAGATGGTATTATTCATACTAGTATTGGTAAAATAAATTTTGAATTAAATAAACTTAAAGAAAATTTGGAGTATTTATTAATAGCTTTAAAAAAAGTAAAACCATCTCAATCTAAAGGAATATATATTAAAAAAGTTACTCTTTCTACTACTATGGGTGCTGGTATTATTATTGATCATATTGAATTACTTTCTTTAATTTAACTGAAATATCTTATAATTATAATTTTGACTTAGTGTTTTAATTTGTTTAAAATATTTTTAAGTATTTAATATTGTTTATATTTAAAATATTTTATTTTTTTAAAAAAAAAATATTATTATTTTAATTATAATAGATATTTATAAGTAGTAAATTTTATATAAATATATGATTTAAATAGTTTATTTTAAATAAAATATATTAAATTTTTAATTTCATAAAGTATTTAAATTTTTTATTTATATTAAGTCATATAAATTATAGATATTTTTCACTAATTTAGGAGTAAAAATTAATGGCATTAAATCTTCAAGACAAAAAAGCTATTGTTGCTCAAGTCAAAGAAGTAGCCAAAGATGCATTATCTGCAGTTATTGCAGATTCTCGTGGTGTTACTGTTTGTCAAATGAATAAATTACGTAAAGATAGTCGTAAAATAAATGTGTATATGCGTATTATTAGAAATACTTTACTTCGTCGAATTGTTAAAGATACTTCATTTAAATGTTTAAAAGATACATTTATTGGTCCTACTTTAATTGCATTTTCTTATGAAAATGCAGGATCTGCTGCTCGTTTATTTAAAGAATTTTCTAAAGTAAATTTAAAGTTTAAAATTAAAGCTGCAGCTTTTGAAGGAAATTTAATTTCTTCGGAAAAAATTGATTATTTAGCAACACTACCTACTTATAATGAAGCTATTATAAAATTAATAATAACTATAAAAGAGGCTTCTATTGGTAAATTAGTTCATATTTTATATATTTTATCTAATAAAAAAGAAGAAGAATAAATTATTTTTATAGTTACAGTTAATAAAAGTAAAACATTTTTAAATTTTAGGGATAATTTTATGTCTATCACTAAAGATCAAATTTTAGAAGCTGTTTCTTCTATGTCTGTTATGGATATAATGGAATTAGTTTCTGATATGGAAAAAAAATTTGGTGTTTCTTCTTCTGCTATAACTACTATTTCTAATCCAGTTGAAGTAAAGGAAGAGAAAACTGAATTTGATGTTATATTATCTGCTATAGGCAATAATAAAGTTACTGTTATTAAAGCAGTACGTACTATTACTGGTTTAGGTTTAAAGGAAGCTAAAGATTTAGTGGAATCTGCTCCAGCAGTATTAAAAGCAGGAATTAGTAAAAATGATGCTGAAGTTTTAAAAAAATCTTTAGAAGAAGCGGGTGCTTCTGTTCAAGTTAAATAAATTAATTTTTTATAATGTAATATGATTTTAAATGTTTTTATAGCTGGTGATTTTTTGCACCAGCTTTTTACACTTTAGATATTAATAAAGTTTTAGTTTTTTAATTATTAATTTATCTTATTTTTTTATTAATAATTTAAAATACTGCTATTTTTTATAATTAAATATATAATGTTATATAATAAAATTATTTAAGTATAATTAAAAAAAGGTATTATATAAGCTTTTTTTTTATATATAAATAAAATAGTTTAATGTTTAGTTAGTTAAGGGAACCTATGGTTTATTCTTATACTGAGAAAAAACGTATTCGTAAAAATTTTGGTAAACTTCCGCAAGTTTTAGATATACCTTATCTTCTTTTTATTCAACTTGATTCATTTCAGAAATTTATTGAGCGAGATTTAGAAGGAAATCGAGGTTTAGAAGCTGCATTTTGTTCTGTTTTTCCTATTCAAAGTTATAGTGGTAATTCAGAACTACAATATGTTAGTTATCGTCTTGGTGAACCTATTTTTGATGTTAAAGAATGTCAAATTCGTAGTATTACTTTTTCTGCGCCATTACGTGTAACATTACGTTTAGTAATATATGAGCGTGAAATTTTAGAAGGTACAATAAAAGATATTAAAGAGCAAGAGGTTTATATGGGTGAGATACCTCTTATGACTGAAAACGGTACTTTTATTATTAATGGTACTGAACGAGTTATTGTTTCTCAATTACATCGTAGTCCTGGTGTATTTTTTGATAGTGATAAAGGGAAAACTCATTCATCAGGTAAAATATTATATAATGCACGTATTATTCCTTATCGTGGTTCATGGTTAGATTTTGAATTTGATCCAAAAGATAATTTATTTGTTCGTATTGATCGTCGTCGTAAGCTTGCAGTAACTATTATTTTAAGAGCATTAAATTATACTACTGAACAAATTCTTGATTTATTTTTTGAAAAAATTGTTTTTAATATTATTAATAATAAATTTCAAATGGAATTAGTACCAGAACGTTTACGTGGTGAAACAGCTTCTTTTGATATTTTTAGTAATGGTAAAATTTATATAGAAAAAGGTCGTCGTATAACTGCTCGACATATTCGTCAACTTAAAAAAGATAAAGTTTTTAATATTGAAGTACCAGTTGAATATTTATCAGGAAAAGTAGTTGCTCGAGATTATATTGATACAAATACTGGTGAATTAATTTGTTCGGCTAATTTTAATTTATCAATTGATTTATTAGATAAATTAATTCAATCAGGTTATAAATCTATTGAAACATTATTTACAAATGATTTAGATCATGGTGCATATATTTCTGAAACTTTACGTATTGATCCAAGTAATGATCGTTTAAGTGCATTAATAGAAATTTATCGTATGATGCGTCCTGGTGAACCACCAACGCGTGAATCTGCTGAAAATTTATTTGAAAATTTATTTTTTTCTGAAGATCGTTATGATTTATCAGTAGTTGGTCGTATGAAATTTAATCGTTCTTTATTACGTAAAGAAAATGAAGGTTCAGGAATATTAAGTAAAAATGATATTATTCAAGTTATACAAAAACTTATTGATATTCGTAATGGTAAAGGTGAAATAGATGATATTGATCATTTAGGTAATCGTCGTATTCGTTCTGTAGGTGAAATGGCTGAAAATCAATTTCGTATTGGTCTTGTACGTGTTGAGCGTGCCGTTAAAGAACGTTTATCTTTAGGTGATTTAGATACTTTAATGCCACAAGATATGATTAATGCTAAACCAATTTCAGCAGCTATAAAAGAATTTTTTGGTTCTAGTCAATTATCTCAATTTATGGATCAAAATAATCCATTATCTGAGATTACACATAAGCGTCGGATATCTGCATTAGGACCTGGTGGTTTAACACGTGAACGTGCAGGTTTTGAAGTAAGAGATGTACATCCTACTCATTATGGTCGAGTTTGTCCAATTGAGACACCAGAAGGACCAAATATTGGTCTTATTAATTCTTTATCAGTATATGCACGGACAAATAAATATGGATTTTTAGAAACTCCATATCGTCGTGTTTGTAATGCAATTGTAACTGATGAAATTAATTATTTATCTGCTATTGAAGAAGGTAATTTTATTATAGCTCAAGCTAATTCACATTTAGATAATAATAATCGTTTTGTAGAAGATCTTGTAACTTGTCGTAATAAAGGTGAATCTAGTTTATTTAATCGTGAACAAGTTGATTATATGGATGTATCTACTCAGCAAATTGTTTCTGTTGGTGCTTCTCTTATTCCATTTTTAGAACATGATGATGCTAATCGTGCATTAATGGGTGCAAATATGCAACGTCAAGCTGTACCTACTTTACGTGCAGAAAAACCATTAGTTGGAACTGGTATGGAACGTGCTGTAGCAGTGGATTCTGGTGTTACAGCTGTAGCTAAGCGGGGTGGTATTATTCAATATGTAGATGCTTCTCGTATTGTTATAAAAGTTAATGAAGAAGAAATGCATTTAGGTGAAGCAGGTATAGATATTTATAATTTAAGTAAATATACTCGTTCTAATCAGAATACTTGTATTAATCAGATACCTTGTGTTAATTTAGGAGAATCTATAAAGTATGGTGATGTTTTAGCAGATGGGCCATCTACAGATTTAGGTGAACTTGCATTAGGTCAAAATATGCGTGTCGCATTTATGCCTTGGAATGGATATAATTTTGAAGATTCTATTTTAGTTTCTGAACGTGTAGTACAAGAAGATAGATTTACTACTATTCATATTCAAGAATTATCATGCATATCTCGTGATACTAAACTTGGTTCAGAAGAAATTACTGCTGATATTCCTAACGTAGGTGAATCTGCTCTTTCAAAATTAGATGAGTCTGGAATTGTTTATATTGGAGCAGAAGTTACTGGTGGTGATATTTTAGTGGGTAAAGTAACGCCAAAAGGTGAAACTCAACTTACACCAGAAGAAAAACTTTTACGTGCAATTTTTGGTGAAAAAGCTTCTGATGTTAAAGATTCTTCTTTACGTGTACCTAATAGTGTTTCTGGTACTATTATTGATGTTCAAGTGTTTACACGTGAAGGTGTAGAAAAAGATAAACGTGCATTAGAAATTGAAGAGATGCAACTTAAACAAGCAAAAAAAGATTTAACTGAAGAATTACAAATTTTAGAAGCTGGTTTGTTTGCACGTATTCGTGCAGTATTAATATCTGATGGTGTTAAATCTGAACAATTAAATAAATTATCTTATAATCGTTGGTTAGAATTAGGTTTAACAGAAGAACATAAACAAAATAAATTAGAACAATTAGCAAAACAATATGATGAATTAAAATTAGATTTTGAAAAAAAATTAGAAGATAAACGTCAAAAAATTATTCAAGGTGATGATTTAGCTCCTGGTGTGTTAAAAATTGTAAAAGTTTATTTAGCAGTTAAACGTCATATTCAACCAGGTGATAAAATGGCAGGTCGTCATGGTAATAAAGGTGTTATTTCTAAAATTAATCCAATTGAAGATATGCCTTATGATGAAAATGGTATACCAGTAGATATTGTGTTAAATCCATTAGGTGTTCCATCACGTATGAATATTGGACAAATTTTAGAAACTCATTTAGGTATGGCTGCAAAAGGTATTGGTGAGAAAATTAATGAAATGTTAAAATCTCAACAAAAAATTATTAAATTACGTGAATTTATTCAACAAGCTTATGATTTAGGTGATGATATTTGTCAAAAAGTTGATTTAAAAACTTTTACAGATGATGAAATATTTTGTTTAGCAAATAATTTAAAAAAAGGAATGCCTATCGCAACTCCTGTTTTTGATGGTGCGAAAGAAACAGAAATTAAACAGTTATTAAGAATGGGTAACATTCCCACTTCTGGTCAAATTGTATTATATGATGGTTGTACTGGGGAAAAATTTGAACGTAAAGTTACTGTTGGTTATATGTATATGTTAAAATTAAATCATTTAGTTGATGATAAAATGCATGCTCGTTCAACTGGATCTTATAGTTTAGTTACACAACAACCATTAGGCGGTAAAGCACAGTTTGGTGGTCAACGTTTTGGTGAAATGGAAGTTTGGGCATTAGAGGCTTATGGTGCTTCTTATACTTTACAAGAAATGTTAACTGTAAAGTCAGATGATGTTAATGGACGAACAAAAATGTATAAAAATATTGTAGATGGTGATCATCGTATGGAAGCGGGTATGCCAGAATCATTTAATGTATTATTGAAAGAAATTCGTTCACTTGGTATTAATATAGATCTTGAAGATAATTAAAATTAAGTTTTAACTTAAGTTTTCTGCCTAAGGGGACTTAAGAGTAGTAATTAAGGTCAAGCAGATATTTTTATTTTAAATATTTAGATATCTAATAGGTTTAACTCCGGCAGGAGCCCATTCGTGAAAGACTTATTAAAGTTTTTAAAAGCACAAACAAAAACCGAAGAATTTGATGCAATTAAAATTTCTTTGGCGTCTCCAGATATGATTCGTTCATGGTCATTTGGTGAAGTTAAAAAACCAGAAACTATTAATTATCGTACATTTAAACCTGAACGTGATGGTCTTTTTTGTGCTCGTATTTTTGGTCCGGTAAAAGATTATGAGTGTTTATGTGGTAAATATAAACGTTTAAAACATCGTGGTGTAATTTGTGAAAAATGCGGCGTTGAGGTAACTCAAACAAAAGTTCGTCGTGAGCGTATGGGTCATATTGAATTAGCTTCACCAACTGCACATATATGGTTTTTAAAATCATTACCTTCTCGAATTGGTTTATTATTAGATATGCCATTACGTGATATTGAACGTGTATTATATTTTGAATCTTATGTAGTAATTGAAGGTGGAATGACTAGTCTAAGTAGTTGTCAAATTTTAACTGAAGAACAATATTTAGATGCATTAGAAGAGTTTGGTGATGAATTTGATGCTAAAATGGGTGCAGAAGCTATTCAGTCTCTTTTAAGAAATATAGATTTAAAAGTTAAGTGTGAATATTTGCGTGAAGAATTAAATGAAACAAATTCTGAAACAAAGCGCAAAAAGTTAACTAAACGTATTAAATTATTAGAATCATTTATTCAATCTGGTAATAAACCAGAATGGATGATTTTAACTGTATTACCTATATTACCACCTGATTTACGTCCATTAGTTCCTTTAGATGGTGGTCGTTTTGCAACGTCAGATTTAAATGATTTATATCGTCGAGTTATTAATCGTAATAATCGTTTAAAACGATTATTAGATTTATCAGCACCTGATATTATTGTTCGTAATGAAAAACGTATGTTACAAGAAGCAGTAGATGCTCTTTTAGATAACGGGCGTCGTGGTCGTGCTATTATAGGTTCTAATAAACGTCCATTGAAATCTTTAGCTGATATGATAAAAGGTAAACAAGGTCGTTTTCGTCAAAATTTATTAGGTAAACGTGTTGATTATTCTGGTCGTTCAGTTATAACTGTTGGTCCTTATCTTCGTTTACATCAGTGTGGATTACCAAAAAAAATGGCATTAGAATTATTTAAGCCATTTATATATGGAAAATTAGAGTTTCATGGATTAGCTACTACTATTAAAGCTGCTAAAAAAATGGTTGAGCGTGAAGAATCTGTAGTTTGGGATATTTTAGATGAAGTAATTCGTGAACATCCAGTATTACTTAATCGTGCACCAACTTTACATAGATTAGGTATACAGGCATTTGAACCAATTTTAATTGAAGGTAAAGCTATTCAATTGCATCCGTTAGTTTGCGCAGCATATAATGCTGACTTTGATGGTGATCAAATGGCTGTTCATGTACCTTTAACTTTGGAATCTCAATTAGAAGCACGTGCATTAATGATGTCTACTAATAATATTTTATCTCCAGCTAATGGAGAACCAATAATTGTTCCATCACAAGATGTAGTATTAGGTCTTTATTATATGACTAGAGATTGTATTAATGCTAAAGGTGAGGGAATGATATTAAATGGTTCAAAAGAAGCTGAATGTGTTTATCGAGCTAACATTGCTTCATTACATGCTTTAGTTAAAGTACGTATTACTGAAAATATCAAAACTTCTGATGGTAAATGGATTAAACAAACTAGTATTATAGATACTACGATTGGTCGAGCTATTTTATGGATGATTGTTCCAAAAGGTTTACCATATTCTATGGTTAATCAGCCATTAGGTAAAAAATTAATTTCTAAAATGTTAAATAGTTGTTATCGTATTCTTGGTTTAAAATCAACTGTTATTTTTGCTGATAAAATAATGTATACTGGTTTTGCTTATGCAGCTCGTTCTGGTGCTTCAGTAGGTATTGATGATATGGTTATTCCAAAAGAAAAATCAAATATTATTGAAGAAGCAGAAACTGAAGTTGCAGAAATTCAAGAACAGTTTCAATCTGGTTTAGTAACTTCAGATGAAAGATATAATAAAGTAATTGATATTTGGTCTTCAGCAAATGAACGTGTTGGTAAAGCAATGATGAAAAATTTATCAGTTGAAAATGTTATTAATTGTAATGGTATTACAGAACAACAAGTTTCTTTTAATAGCATTTTTATGATGGCTGATTCTGGAGCACGAGGTTCTGCTGCACAAATTAGACAATTAGCTGGTATGCGTGGATTAATGGCAAAGCCAGATGGTTCAATTATTGAAACACCTATTACTGCTAATTTTCGTGAAGGTTTAAATGTACTTCAATATTTTATTTCAACACATGGTGGACGTAAAGGTTTAGCAGATACAGCGTTAAAAACAGCTAATTCTGGTTATTTAACTCGTCGTTTAGTAGATGTTGCACAAGATTTAGTTGTAACTGAAGATGATTGTGGTACACATAATGGAATTTTAATGACACCAGTTATTGAGGGTGGTGATGTTAAAGAGCCACTTCGTGAACGTGTTTTAGGTCGTGTAACAGCAGAAGATATTATAAAACCAGGTACAGTAAATATTTTAGTTCCAAGAAATACTTTATTACATGAAAAAACTTGTGATTTATTAGAAGATAATTCTGTTGATAGTGTTAAAGTTCGTTCAGTAGTAAGTTGTGAAACTAATTTTGGTGTATGTGCAAATTGTTATGGTCGTGATCTTGCACGTGGACATATTATTAATAAAGGTGAAGCAATTGGTGTGATAGCAGCACAATCTATTGGTGAGCCTGGTACTCAATTAACTATGCGTACTTTTCATATAGGTGGAGCAGCATCACGTTCAGCAGCAGAATCTAGTATTCAAGTAAAAAATAAAGGTGTTTTAAAATTAAATAATGCTAAATTTGTTATGAATTCTTTACAAAAAATAGTAATTACTTCTCGTAATACGGAATTAAAATTAATTGATGAATTTGGTCGTACTAAAGAAAGTTATAAAGTGCCTTACGGTGCTATTATGGATAAAGGTGATGGTGAAGAAGTTAATGGTGGTGAAACAGCTGCTAACTGGGATCCACATACTATGCCAGTGATTAGTGAAGTAAATGGATTTATTCGTTTTGCTGATATAATTGATGGTCAAACTATTACTCGTCAAACAGATGAGTTAACTGGTTTATCTTCTTTAGTTGTTTTAGATAGTGCAGAACGTACTGGTAGTAGTAAAGATCTTCGTCCAGCTTTAAAGATAATTAATAGTAAAGGTAAAGATGTATTAATTCCTGGTACAGATATACCAGCTCAATATTTTTTACCAGGTAAAGCAATTGTTCAATTAGAAGATAATATTCAGATTTATGCAGGTGATACTTTAGCACGTATTCCTCAAGAATCGGGTGGTACTAGAGATATAACTGGAGGTTTACCTCGTGTTGCAGATTTATTTGAGGCACGTCGTCCAAAAGAACCTGCAATTTTAGCTGAAGTTAGTGGAATTATTTCATTTGGTAAAGAAACTAAAGGAAAACGTCGATTAGTAATTTCTCCTTTAGATGGTAAAGATGCTTATGAAGAAATGATTCCTAAATGGCGACAACTTAATGTATTTGAAGGAGAGGTAGTAGAACGTGGTGATGTTGTTTCTGATGGTCCAGAATCTCCACATGATATTTTAAGGTTACGAGGTGTAAATTCAGTTACACGTTATATTACTAATGAAGTTCAAGAAGTATATCGTTTGCAAGGTGTTAAAATTAATGATAAACATATCGAAGTAATTGTTCGTCAAATGTTACGAAAATGTACAATACTTCATTCAGGTGAAACAGAATTTTTAGAAGGCGAACAAGTTGAAGTTTCACGTGTGAAAATAGCTAATCGTGAATTACATAAAGATAAAAAACTTTTAGCTAGTTTTTCTCGTGATTTATTAGGTATTACTAAAGCTTCTTTAGCAACAGAATCTTTTATTTCTGCTGCATCATTTCAAGAAACAACGCGTGTTTTAACTGAAGCAGCTGTTGCTGGAAAATGTGATGAATTACGTGGTCTTAAAGAAAATGTTATTGTAGGTCGTTTAATTCCAGCAGGTACAGGTTATTCTTATCATCAAGATCGTATACGTCGTCATCGTGAACAAAATGATACTCCAATTGTTAATTTACCAGTTAGTGCAGAAGAAGCAACTGCTAATTTAGCTGAGTTATTAAATGCAGAAAATATTGGAGGTATTAAGAATGAATAATAATTAAATATTTTTAAAATATTTATAATTTTTATTTATTTTAATATTTAAAAAATTGAAATATATTTTTAAAAATAAAGTATTTTAATTTTTAATATAAGGATCTGATTTATAAGATCCTTATATTTTATTTATTTTAATAATTTTTAAAATAATCTTATTGTATTAGATATAGTAGATATTTTATTTTTTTATTATTTATTATATAAAACATTAATATAATTTTAGATTATTTAGTTTAATGTATAGTTTATTGTTATAAAATATATAAATACTTAAAAATAAATTAATTAATATATTTAAAAATATTTTAATTATATTAATATTTATGAATATTTTTAAAAATATAAATAAAATTTTAATTTTATATTTAGTTAATTTTAATTAATATATATTTTTAGATATAAAATTAATTATTTTATATTATGTTTATTAATAAATATTTAAAATAATACCTTGACTATTATATTTAATATAATATACTAAATATTAATAGTATTAATTTAATTAGTGATTAAATTTTATAAAGTGATTTAATTTTATTTTTTTAAAAAATTAATTTTATTAAATATAATTATTAATTTATATTATAAATATATTTTAAAAATTTTTTATTTCAATGTCCCCATCGTCTAGAGGACTAGGACACTGCCCTTTCACGGCAGCAACAGGGGTTCAAATCCCCTTGGGGACGTTATTTTTTAATAATTATTTAGAGATATTTTATATATATGGGGAGCGGTAGTTCAGTTGGTTAGAATACCTGCCTGTCACGCAGGGGGTCGCGGGTTCGAGTCCCGTCCGTTCCGTTATTTGTTATTATATATAAATAATATAATATATTTGTTATTTAAATATTCATTAAGTTATTAAAATTGTTATTTGTATTATTTTAAGTAATAATTTTTATATGGTTCATGTTTATTATTAAATTCATAAATCAATGGAATACCAGTTGGTATATTTATATTAAATATTTCATCTTCACTTAAATTATTTAAATATTTTATTAGTGCACGTAATGAATTTCCATGAGCTACAATAATAATTTGTTTTTTATTTTTAATTTTTGGTAAAATTTCTTGATTCCAATATGGAATTACACGATTTATAGTTAATTCTAAACTTTCAGTTAAAGGTAATTCTTGTGGAGTAAGTTTATTATAACGATAGTCAAATCCTGAATATTTATTTTGTATTATATTTAATTTTGGAGGGGTTATTGAAAAACTTCGACGCCATTTCATTACTTGTATTTTTCCATATTTTTTAATTGTTTCTGTTTTATTTAGGCCTTGTAAATTACCATAATGACGTTCGTTTAATTTCCAGGATTTTTTATTTGGTAACCATATTTGATTTATTTCATCAAGAATATACCATAAAGTATGAATAGCACGTTTTAATACAGAAGTATAAGCAAAATCAAATAAAAATCCTTCTTTTTTTAATAATTTTCCAGCAAATTTTGCTTCACTTTTTCCTTTTTCTGATAAATCAATATCATACCAACCAGTAAAACGATTTTCATGATTCCATTGACTTTCACCATGACGTATTAGAATTAATTTAGTAATTATCATATATTTTTTCCTTTTTATATAGTTTATAAAAAAATAATTATAAATTATATTTATATTTTAAATTTTTGATTTTTTTATGTTATTATATTGAAATATTATAAAATATTTATTTACATTATTTTATAAATTTATATTTTTATAATTATTTTTTATAATATATATAAATATTAAAAAAATATATATTATTTATTATAATATTATTATAATTTTAGTTTTTTAGTATATTTATATTAAAATATTTATTTATTATTAAATTTTATAAATAAAGTTTAATCATAAATTTTTCTTATAAATTATTTTATTAAATTATTTATTTTTTTATATTTAATAAAATTTTGTTATTATATTATAATTTAATTTTTAATAGGGGCTGATTTTGGATTCGACGTAATTTTCGAAACTTTAGGAGCATGCCGAGGGACGGTTGGCCTCGTAAAAAAACCGTAAAATATAGTTGCAAACGATAAAAATTACGCACTAGCAGCTTAATAATCTGTTTAGAGCCCTCTTTCTTAATTTTTTCTCTTGAAATAAAAGAATATAAGAGGTTCATTTAAAAAGAGATCGCATTAATATTTTGCTTAAGAATAGAATGTTAAATTTTATTAAGCTACTATATAATGAGTATGTCCATATACAATTTATATAAAATATAAAATTGGACTAAGCATGTAGTTTCCGATAGTGTAGTAATTTCGGACGGGGGTTCAAATCCCCCCAGCTCCATTTTTATAATTTTAAAATATTTTATATATTTATAAAATAATTAAATATTATAATTATATTTTATTTAAATATATTATACTTTATTTTTTATAAATTTAAATTTAATTAAATTTATTTTTATATATTTTACTTAAAAGAATTTATTTTTTTTTTAAAAAAAATAGAAATAATATTTTTATATATATTATTATATTTTATTTTAAATTTTATAAAAAATAAAATAAATTTTAAATATGTTTTGGAAAAAAAATGTTTTCTCGAGAAAAATTAGCTAATGCTATTCGGATATTAAGTATAGATGCTGTTAAAAAAGCAAATTCAGGTCATTTAGGGGCACCTATGGGAATGGCAAATATTGCTGAAGTATTATGGCGTGATTATTTAAATCATAATCCAACTAATCCTAATTGGATTAATCGAGATAGATTTATTTTATCTAATGGTCATGCATCTATATTACTTTATAGTTTATTACATCTCACTGGTTATGAAATTTCTATAAATGATTTAAAAAATTTTCGTCAATTGCATTCTAAAACGCCAGGTCATCCAGAATATAAACAAACTCCTGGTATCGAAACTACTACTGGACCACTAGGTCAAGGTATAGCAAATGCTGTTGGTTTTGCTATAGCTGAACGTACATTAGGTGCACAATTTAATCGTAAGGAATACAATATTATTGATCATTATACTTATGTTTTTATAGGTGATGGATGTATGATGGAAGGTATTTCTCATGAAGTTTGTTCTCTTGCGGGTACGTTAAAATTAGGTAAATTAATTGCTTTTTATGATGATAATGGTATATCCATTGATGGAAATGTAAAAGGTTGGTTTACTGATAATACTGCAAGACGTTTTGAGTCTTATGGTTGGCATGTAATTTGTAATGTAGATGGTCATAATTCAAATATGATTAAAAGTGCAATTGAAGATGCAATTAAATATACTAGTAAACCATCATTAATAATATGTAAAACAATTATTGGTTTTGGTTCATTAAATAAATCTGGAACTCATTATGCACATGGATCAGAATTTAGTAAATCTGAGATTATAGATATTCGTAAAAAACTAAATTGGAAATATACTAATTTTGAAATACCAAAAGATATTTATATTCAATGGGATGCAAAAGAATCTGGTAAAATTAAAGAAAATCTTTGGAATGAAAAATTTATTTCTTATACTAAAATTTTTCCTAGTTTATCTAAAGAATTTAAACGTCGTATAAATAAAACATTACCAGTTAATTGGGATACTAATGTAGATAAATTTATCAAAAAATTACAAGATAATCCTATAAATATTTCTACTAGAATGGCATCAAGAAATATTTTAGAGGTTTATGGTAAGTTATTACCTGAACTTCTTGGTGGTTCTGCTGATTTAACTCAAAGTAATTTAACAAAGTGGTCTGGTTCTAAACCATTACATATTAATATATCTGGAAATTATATTCATTATGGTGTACGTGAGTTTGGTATGACTGCTATTACTAATGGAATTTCATTACATGGTGGTTTTTTACCATATTCTGCAACATTTTTAGTATTTATGGAATATGCATGTAATGCAGTACGTATGTCTGCATTAATGAAGTTACGTAATATATTTATTTATACTCATGATTCTATTGGATTAGGTGAAGATGGTCCAACTCATCAACCTGTTGAACAATTGGCTAATTTGCGTTTAACTCCTAATATAAGTGTTTGGCGTCCTTGTGATCAAGTAGAATCTGCTATTGCTTGGAAATATGGTATTGAACGTAATGATGGTCCAACAGCATTAGTATTATCACGTCAAAATTTAGTGCAGTATTCACGTACTGTAGATCAATTATCTAATATATATCGTGGAGGTTATATTTTAAAAGATTGTATTGGAATACCAGATATTATTTTAATTTCTACAGGATCAGAAGTTAGTATTACAATGAAAGCAGCAGAAAAATTAATAGATTTAGATTATAAAATACGAGTTATTTCTATGCCATCAACTGATGTATTTGATCAACAAAGTTTAGTATATCGTGAATCAGTATTACCTACTATAGTTACAGCTCGTATAGTAATTGAAGCAAGTATTGTGGATTATTGGTATAAATATGTTGGTTTAAATGGTATTGTTATTGGTATGGATAGATTTGGTAAATCAGCTCCATCTGAAATATTATTTAAAGAATTTAATTTTACTGTAAATAATATAGTTATTAAAGCAAAGGAATTATTAAAATAATATAAATTTATATATTTTATATGATTTTAATTTTATATAATATATATTATATAGTATATTACATATCATTTTTTTCTAAAATTTATCAAATCCCTTATATAAAATTATAATTAAATTATTTAATATAATTATAAATTTAAATACTTTATATTTAAAAATTGTAATTTATATTTATATGAATATTTTCATGATATAATAAATTGTACAATAAAAATTAAAATTAATAATTATGAAGTTTGTATTGTTAAAGAATATATATATAAATTAATATATTTAATTATATATTAATAAAAATAATATTTTTACAGATCATAAAATATAAAAATAAAATTTATTGTTTTTATAAATATTAATTATAAAATTATTTAAATAATATTTAAAAAATTAATAAAATAGAGATTTTATTATGTCTATCCTTAAAATGTGTGATTTAAATTTATCAGGTAAGCGTGTTTTTATTCGTTCAGATTTTAATGTACCTATAAAAGATGGCAAAATAATTTCTGATATACGTATTCGTGCATCTTTATCAACTATTAAAGCTGCATTAAAACAAGGTGCATATGTAATGGTAACTTCTCATTTTGGTCGTCCTATTGAAGGTGAATATAATTCAAAATTTTCTCTTTTACCAGTCGTTAATTATTTAAAAAAACATTTAAATTTACCAGTGTTTTTAGTAAAGGATTATTTAAATGGTATAAATTTTTCTCGAGGTGAGTTGATAGTTTTGGAAAATGTTCGTTTTAATAAAGGTGAAAAAAAAAATGATGAAATTTTATCTAAAAAATATGCATCATTGTGTGATGTTTACGTTATGGATGCTTTTGCTACTTCACATCGTATACAAGCATCTACTTATGGAATAGGTAAATTTGTACCATTAGCTTGTGCTGGTCCTTTATTATCTTTTGAATTAAAAATGTTAAATAAAGCATTAAATAATCCCGTTCATCCTGTAGTAGCTATTGTTGGAGGTTCTAAAGTTTCTACTAAATTAATGGTATTAGATTCATTATCTAAAATTGTTGATGAATTAATTGTGGGTGGGGGTATAGCTAATACTTTTATAGCAGCAAAAGGTAATAATATTGGTCGTTCTTTATATGAACCTAATCTTATATCACATGTAAAGATACTTCTTAAAACTTGTAATATTTTAGTACCAACAGATGTACGTGTAGCAACTGAATTTTCTGAAATAGCTACTGATATTTTAAAAAAATCTAATGAAATTAAAAATAATGAGCAAATTTTAGATATAGGTGATATTTCTTTAGAACGTTTATCTTTTATTTTAAAAAATGCTAAAACTATTATTTGGAATGGTCCTGTTGGTGTATTTGAGTTTCCTAATTTTTGTAAAGGAACAAAAATAATTGCTCATGCTATTGCTAATAGTAAAGCTTTTTCTATTGCAGGTGGTGGAGATACTTTAGCTGCAATAGATTTATTTGGTATTTCTAATAAAATATCTTATATATCTACTGGTGGAGGTGCTTTTCTGGAATATATTTCAGGAAATCCATTACCTTCAGTTGTTATGTTAACAGAATTTGCTAAGAAATATTTAAATTAATTAAAATTAAAATATTTATTTTTATACTATATTTATCATCTTATGATAAAAGAAATTTATTTATTTTTTATTTAATGTCTATAGCCGATGATAACAAGGTAAAGACATATGTCTAAAATTGGTAGTTTTATAAAACCAGGTGTCATTACGGGTGATGACCTTCAGAAAGTATTTTTAATAGCAAAGCAAAATAATTTTGCATTACCAGCAGTTAATTGTATAGGTATTGATTCTATAAATGCAGTGTTGGAAACAGCAATGAAAGTTCGTGCACCAGTAATTATACAATTTTCTAATGGTGGTTCTGAATTTATTGCTGGAAAAGGTATTAAAACAGATATTCCTCAAGGTGCAGCAATTCTTGGAGCAATTTCTGGAGCATACCATGTTCATAAAATGGCTAAACATTATGGTATACCAGTTATTTTACATACTGATCATTGTGCTAAAAAATTATTACCATGGTTAGATGGTCTTTTAGATGCTGGTGAAAAATATTTTATTAAAACTGGAAAACCATTGTTTTCTTCTCATATGATTGATTTTTCTGAAGAAACATTAGAAGAAAATATTTCAATTTGTAGTAAATATTTAAGTCGTATGTCAAAAATTGATATGACTTTAGAAATTGAATTAGGTTGTACAGGAGGTGAAGAAGATGGAGTAAATAATGATTACATAGATATTTCTACATTATATACTCAACCAAAAGATATAGCTTATGCTTATGAAAAATTACATGCTATTAGTCCACGTTTTATTATTGCTGCTTCATTTGGTAATGTACATGGTGTATATAAACAAGGTAATGTAAAATTAACTCCTACTATATTACGTGATTCTCAAGAATACGTATCTAAAAAATATCATTTACCAAAAAATAGTTTAAATTTTGTATTTCATGGTGGATCTGGTTCTAGTAATTTAGAGATTCAGGAATCTATTAGTTATGGTGTAATTAAAGTAAATATTGATACTGATATACAATGGTCATCTTGGAACGGTATTTTAAAATATTATAAAAAAAATATTGATTATTTACAGAGTCAATTAGGTAATCCACATGGTATGGATAAACCAAATAAAAAATATTATGATCCACGTGTATGGATACGTTTTTCACAAATTAGTATGATAGTTTGTTTAAAAAAAGTATTTAAAGATTTAAATGCATTAGATATTTTATAAATTTTAATTAGATATGTTTAAAAAAACAGGCCCCTTTATTATAAAGGGAGCCTGTTTTTTTAAAAAAAAAATACAATTCAAGAATTTTTATTAATATTTTTGATTTTTTAAAAATTATAATTTATATTTTTAATATATATTAATTATTTTATTTTTTTAATTTAATTATTATATAAATATTTATTTAAAATATAAAATCTATTTTTTATATATTTATATAGTAATTAATATTTCTTTAGAATTTATATTAAATTAAAGTATTTAAATATTTTGTATTGATAATATATATTTTAAAATTTTATAGATAATATATATTATAAAAATTTATTAAAATAATTATTAATAAGATATTATAATATTTTAAAATATAAATAATCATTGTTTCCATTACTGTTAATTATAATTAATTAATAATTAAAAATATTAAAATAGAAAATAATATAAAATGAAATATATCAGAAATTTCTCTATTATTGCTCATGTTGATCATGGTAAATCTACATTGTCAGATCGTATTATTCAAATTTGTGGAGGATTAACTGAGCGTGAGATGTCTACACAAGTATTAGATTCAATGGAATTAGAACGCGAACGTGGAATTACTATTAAAGCACAAAGTGTAACATTAAATTATCAAGCATTAAATGGTCATATTTATCAATTAAATTTTATTGATACTCCAGGTCATGTTGATTTTTCATATGAAGTTTCTCGTTCACTTGCTGCTTGTGAAGGTGTATTATTATTAATAGATGCAACACAGGGTATAGAAGCTCAAACATTATCAAATTATTATCTTGCATTAGATATGAATTTAAGAATAATACCAATATTAAATAAAATAGATTTATCTACTGCTGATCCTGATCGTGTTTCAAAAGAAATTAAAAATGTTATGAATATAGAAAATAATCATATTATACGTTGTTCAGCTAAAACTGGTGTTGGTGTATCTGAAGTATTAGAATGTTTAATATGTAATATTTTACCACCTACAGGTGACCCTAAAGCATCATTACAAGCATTAATTATTGATTCTTGGTTTGATAAATATTTAGGTGTAGTTTCGTTAGTTTGCATAAAAAATGGTACTTTATGTAAAGGTGATAAAGTAAAAGTAATGAGTACTAATCAAATTTATAATGTTGATTATTTAGGTTTGTTTACTCCAAAACGTATAAATTGTAATAGATTAAATTGTGGACAAGTAGGTTGGTTGATTTGTGGTATTAAAGATATATTTGGAGCCCCAGTAGGTGATACTTTAACTTTATCAAATAAACCTGCAAATAATATTTTGCCTGGTTTTAAAAAAATAAAACCTCAAGTATATGCTAGTTTGTTTCCTATTAATTCTAATGATTATATATTATTTTGTGATGCATTAGGTAAATTAAGTCTTAATGATACTTCTTTATTTTATGAATCAGAGAGTTCAAATTCTTTAGGTCATGGATTTCGTTGTGGTTTTTTAGGTTTACTACATATGGAAATAGTTAAAGAACGTTTAAAACGTGAATATAATTTAGAATTAATCACTACGATACCAACAGTATTATATCAAATTAAAACTATAGATAAAAAAGTAATTTATATTAGTAGTTTATCTAAGTTTCCAATATTAAAAAATATTTATGAAATATCTGAACCAATAGCTAGATGTAAAATAATTATGCCAAAAAAATTTTTAGGTAAAATTATTACATTATGTATTGAAAAGCGTGGGATATTAGTAGATATAATTTATCATAATTTACAAGTAATTCTTATTTGTAATATTCCTATGATAGAAATAATTTTTAATTTTTTTGATTATTTAAAGTCAACTTCACATGGTTATGCATCATTAGATTATCAATTTAAATATTTTCAAGTTTCTGATATAGTACGTGTTGATATTTTAATTAATCATAATTATGTAGATGCATTAGGAATTATTATGCATCGTAAAAATTCTCAAAATTTTGGATTTAAAATAGTAGAAAAAATAAAAAAATTAATTCCACGTCAACAATTTGATATTATTATTCAAGCAGCTATAGGTACTAATGTTATTGCACGTGCTACGATAAAACAAGTACGTAAAAATGTTATTTCGAAATGTTATGGAGGTGATATAAGTCGAAAGAAAAAATTATTACAAAAACAAAAAGATGGAAAAAAACGTATGAAACAACTTGGAAATATAAAATTACCATCAGAAATTTTTTTATCTATTTTTAATATTAATAAAAATAGTAATAAATAATAATAAATTATTGTTATGAGGTAGCTAAATGGCTAATATATTTATTCTTATCTTAGCATCAATGACATTAGTTACTGGAATTATTTGGTGTTTTGATAAATTAAAATTAATAATGTCTTATCGAAAAAAAAATTCTAAATTAGATACAAAAAATGATAAGATTTTATGTAATAAAAAAAATATTAATATAGTAAAAAGTAAGTTTAATTGGTTGGAAACTAGTTCATCTATTTTTCCTGTATTATTATTTGTATTTATAGTACGATCATTTATTTATGAACCTTTTCAAATTCCATCTAGTTCAATGATGCCAACATTATTAATTGGTGATTTTATTTTAGTAGAGAAATATACTTATGGAATAAAAAATCCTCTTACTCAAACTACTTTAATTAATACTGGTCATCCAAATCATGGTGATATTGCAGTATTTAAATATCCATTAAATCCAGAATTAAATTATATAAAACGTATTATTGGTTTACCAGGTGATCATATTATTTATAATTTTGTTAATAAACAAGTTATAGTAAAACCTATTTGTAAGAATAATTCTTTGTGTAATAAAAAATCAATAATAATATATGATAAAATACATCCAAGTAATTTTGTACAAGCATTTGTACATAATAATGTTGATGAAATTAGTAATTATTTTTATAAAATTCCATTAAATAATCATATACCAAAAAATAGTATTCGTTTATATGAATCTAAAGAAAAAAATGAAAATATAAAATATTCTACTTTAATTATACCAGGTACACAAGATCAAATATTAGCTTATTATAAACAAACTGGAAAATCTTTAGCAGAATGGGTAGTTCCAGAAGGTTATTATTTTATGATGGGTGATAATCGTGATAATAGTTCTGATAGTCGATATTGGGGTTTTGTACCAGAAAAAAATTTAGTAGGTAAAGCTATAGCTATTTGGATGAGCTTTGAAAAACAAGAAAATAAATGGCCTACTGGATTAAGATTAAATCGAATAGGTTTTATTTATTAAATTTTATATATTATTATTTTTTATATATTCTAGTATATCTTATTAATGAATTTTTTAAAGTTTTTAATTATATATAAATATAGAAATTATTTTTTATGAAATAAATATTTTTTATTTTATAAATTTTTAACGTATTCCGGATCTATTGGTAACGAATGAATTCTATAGTAATAAATAGATTACAACGAAAGTTAGGTTATACATTTCAACAGCAAGAATTATTATTACTTGCTTTAACTCATCGTAGTGCTAGTAATAAACATAATGAACGTCTTGAATTTCTTGGTGATTCAATTCTTAGTTTTGTTATTGCTAATGCGTTATATTATCGATTTCCTCGAATAGATGAAGGTGATATGAGTCGTATGCGTGCTACTCTTGTACGTGGATATACTCTTGCTGAAATAGCTAGAGAATTTGATTTAGGTACTAGTTTACGACTTGGACCAGGTGAATTAAAAAGTGGTGGTTTTCGTCGTGATTCAATTTTAGCAGATACAGTAGAGGCATTAATTGGAAGTATATTTTTAGATAGTAATATTCAATGTGTTGAACATTTAATTTTAAATTGGTATTATAACAGATTAAATGAAATTTCTCCAGGTGAAAAACAAAAAGATCCTAAAACTCGTTTACAAGAATTTTTACAAGGTCGTCATTTACCCTTACCATCTTATTTAGTAGTGCAAGTTTGTGGTGAAGCGCATGATCAAGAATTCACTATACATTGTCAAGTAAGTAGTTTAAATGAACCTGTGATAGGTATTGGATCAAATCGTCGTAAAGCTGAACAAGCAGCAGCAGAACAAACATTAAAAAAATTGGAAATTGAATGAATGAAGTTAAAAAATATTGTGGTTTTATTGCAATAATTGGTCGTTCTAACGTAGGTAAATCTACATTATTAAATAAATTAATTGGTCATAAAATTTCTATTACTTCACATAAAAAACAAACTACTAATTATAATATTATAGGTATAAATACTGAAAATTTTTATCAAGCTATTTATATTGATACTCCTGGTTTTATAATTAAAAATAAGTATGTTAATAGTAATATAATAAATAATATAATTAATAATTTAATTAAATATGTAAATTTAATAATTTTTGTAGTAGAAGGTACTTATTGGATGTTTGATGATAAAATATTACTTCAAAAATTAAATAATATAACATGTCCAGTATTATTAGTAATTAATAAAATTGATCATATTAATAATAAATCTCAATTATTACCGCATATTTCTTTTTTAAGTAAAAAAATGAATTTTTTAAATATTATTCCAATTTCTGCTAAAAAAGAAGAAGGAATAAACATTATTATTAATATTGTAAAAAAATGTTTACCTCAATCAAAACATTATTTTTCAAATAATTTTATTACAGATCAATCTCATATTTTTATAGCATCGGAGATTATACGTGAAAAATTTTTACGTTTTGTAGGAGGAGAAATACCATATCATATTCAAGTAAATATTGAAAAATTTATGTTAAATAAATTTAATGAATATAAAATAGACGCTATTATTTTAGTAAAACGTAAAAGTCAAAAAAAAATTATTATTGGTAATAATGGAAATAAATTAAAAATTATTGGAGTAACAGCACGTCAAGATATGGAAAAAATATTTTGTAATAAAGTACATTTAAAACTTTGGATAAAAGTAAAATTTAATTAAATAAATTAATAATATATATTATAATTATATATAATTAATTATAGTTTTAATTTTGTTAAAAAATTATTTATTATTTTTATTAATTAAATAATTTATAAAATATTTTATAATATTTTATAAAATTAGTATTTAATTTTTAATGTATTATTAAATATCATTAAATTTTATAAAATAAATATTTAATAATTATTCATTATAGAGTTATATTACAATATGGAAAAAAATAAACAACATAATTTTTTTTCTTGGTTTAATTTAGAAAAAAAAAATAAAAAAGAAAAAAATATAGAAAATAAAGTTATTAATAAATCAGTGAATTTAGTTACTAATAAAATTTCTAATTCTATTTTATCTATAGATGAAAATAATAAAAAAAATAATAATTTATTTAATAAAAAAAATACATTAAATATTAAAAATATAAATAAATCTATAGAAAAATTAAATGATGCTTCTAAATATAAAAATGATATTGGTAAAATGACATCAAAAAAAATAGTTAATTTTGATTCAAAAAAAATATTTTTTTCTTCAATCAAAAAATCTTTAAAATTATCTACATTTACTTCTATTTTGAATCCAAAAAATATTAAAAAAGATAGTTTATTAACTAGATTAAAAAACAGTCTTATAAAAACTAAAAAAAATATTGGATTTAGTTTTTGGTATTTTTTTCGAGGTAAAAATATTGATACTGATTTATTTCAAAAATTAGAAGAAAAACTTCTTATTTCTGATATTGGAATAGAAACTACACATAAAATTATAACCACTTTAGTTAAGTATGCTACTAAAAAACAATTAAAAAATGCTGAATTATTATATGATAAATTAAAAATAGAAATGGCTAACATTTTAAATGTTTCTAGTAAACCATTATGTATTAGTAATAAAAATCCATATATTATTTTAATAGTTGGTGTTAATGGTGTTGGAAAAACTACTACGATTGGTAAAATGGCGCATTATTTTCAAAAAGAAGGTAAATCAGTAATATTAGCAGCAGGTGATACTTTTCGTCCAACAGCAATAGAACAACTACAGATATGGGGAGATCGTAATAAAATTTCAGTAATTTCACAGCATACTGGTTCAGATTCAGCATCAGTTATTTTCGATGCAATAATAACTGCTAAAAAACGTAATGTTGATATATTAATTGCTGATACTGCAGGTAGATTACAAAACAAGATACATTTAATGGAAGAATTAAAAAAAATTGTTCGTGTTATAAAAAAAATAGATATTCAAGCTCCACATGAAATTATGTTAATACTTGATGCAACTACAGGACAAAATTCTATTAGTCAAGCAAAAACATTTCATGAAGCTATAGGATTAACTGGAATAACATTAACTAAATTAGATGGTACTGCTAAAGGCGGTATAATTTTTGCTATATCTGATCAATTAGGTATTCCTATCCGTTATATTAGTATAGGAGAACAAATAGAAGATTTACGATTATTTCAATCTAATATTTTTATTGAAGCATTATTTTCATAAAAAGTATAAAATTATATATTTTATAAATTAATATTAAGTTTATATTTAATAATAATTTTTTATAAAAAATATTTTTATTATTAATAAAAAAAATGAAATAATTTTAAAATGATTTAATTTAATATTATGAATTTTTTTACATATTTTAAAAAGATTTTAAGTTAATTAATATAATATATATATTAATTAATAATTAAATTATTTATAATATAAATAATTATAATATTTTTAGAATATATAATTGATTTTATATTTTATATTTTTTGTTTTTTAATAAAATAATTAAATAATATTAATTTAGGAGTATATTTTTATTTATTTTTTGTAAAATATTTCATTATTTAATAATATATATATATATATTGATATAATTATATATAATATAAAATATTTTTATTAATAAAAATAAAATTATTATATAATATTCAATATATAAAATATTTATTAAATATATTAATTTTTATAAATATATAATTAATTATAATTAATTATATATTGATTTTATTATTAATATGATAATCATCATATAATAGAGACTTTAAATGACTAAAGAAATGAAAGTTTTATCTTTAGTATCTCAAGGTAACTTAGAATCTTATATTCGTATTGCTAATACATATCCTATGTTAACAGTAGAAGAAGAACGGGATTTAGCTGAAAAATTACATTTTCAAGGTGATTTAGTTGCAGCAAAACAACTTATTTTAGCACATTTACGATTTGTAGCTCATATTGCTCGTAATTATTCGGGATATGGTTTACCTCAAGCAGATTTAATTCAAGAAGGTAATATTGGATTAATGAAAGCTGTACGTCGTTTTAATCCAGAAGTTGGTGTACGTCTTGTATCTTTTGCAGTACATTGGATTAAAGCAGAAATTCATGAATATGTTTTACGAAATTGGCGTATTGTAAAAGTTGCTACTACTAAAGCACAAAGAAAATTATTTTTTAATTTACGTAAAACAAAAAAAAGATTTGGTTGGTTTAATAAAGAAGAGGTAGCATTAGTAGCTCGTGAGTTAGGGGTAACTAGTAAAGATGTTCAAGAAATGGAATCTCGTATGGCCGCACAGGATATGACATTTGATTTAACTACAGATAATGAAAATCGTGATGGACAGGCATTAGCACCTATTTTATATTTACAAGATAGAAGTTCTGATTTTGCTGAAGATATTGAAGAGGATAATTGGATAAATAATGCAGCAGAAAAATTAATTTATGCAATTGAAAGTTTAGATATACGTAGTAAACATATTATTCGTTCTCGGTGGTTAGATGATGAAAATAAATCAACATTACAAGAATTAGCTAATCAATATCATATTACTGCTGAACGTGTACGTCAACTTGAAAAGAATGCTATGAAAAAATTAAAAATTATGATTGAATCATAATTTTTAATTAAAATATAAAATAAATTTAAAGTTTTTTATAATTTAAGAATATTATATTTATTTGATTTATAATAATATATTAATATTATATAAATTTTTTATATTATACAATTTAAATAAATTATTTTTTATATAATAGCGGTCATTAGACCGCTTAAAATAATTTATATCAATATTTTTTTATATTTTTAATTTTTGTTATGTAAACCACATTTTTCTAACCATTTATAAATTATTTGTTGTTGAATAATAGTAACTAAATTACTAATAATATAGTATAGCACTAAACCAGATGGAAACCATAAAAAAAATATAGTGAAAATTATTGGCATTAATATCATAATTTTTTTTTGTAGAGGATCAGTCATTGTATTGGGTGACATTTTTTGTATAAAAAACATTGTAATACCCATTAATATTGGTAAAATATAATATGGATCTTGAGCTGATAAATCATGTATCCACATAAAAAATGGTGAATGACGTAATTCAACAGAACCCATTAACATATAATATAATGCTAAAAAAATTGGCATTTGAATAATTAAAGGTAAGCATCCACCTAATGGATTAACTTTTTCTGATTTATATAATGCCATCATTTCTTGACTCATTAATTGTTTATTATTAATACGTTCTTTTATTTCCTGAATTTTTGGTTGTAACATACGTATTTTTGCCATTGAGGTATATTGTGCTTTAGTTAATGGATACATAATTCCTCGAACAATAAAAGTAATAATAATTATAGAAAAACCCCAGTTTCCAATAAAACTATGAATAAATTTTAATAATTTAAATAATGGTTGAGAGATAAACCAAAGACAACCATAATCTACAGTTAAATCAAGATTTTTAGCTAATTTAGACATTTTATCTTGCAATTCTGGACCAATCCAAAGATTAGCATTTAATTTTTTTTGTATACCTGGTGGTATTAATATTGGTGTTGATTTGAATCCAATAGCAGATATGTTATCTATAGGATTAGTAGTATAAAAATTATTTTTTCCTTCAGTGTTTGGTATCCAAGCTACAGCAAAATATTGTTGTAACATAGCAATCCAACCATTTGTAGTAGAAATATTTAATTGTTGATTTTTATCAAATGAATAAGTTTGATATTTATTTTCACTAGAAGAGTATGCTGCACCACGAAAAGTATGAAGAGCAAAGTTATGGCTTCCAGTATCACGATATTTAGGTAAGTTGATAGTTTGTTTTAATTGACCAAATAAGATTAATTCTAATGGTTTAGTACTTTTATTATTTATATGATAATTAACATTTATAATATAATTATTACGTTTTAAAGTAAAAGTTTTTGTATAAATAACTCCATCTTTATTAGTAAAAAATAAAGGTATATATAGTTCATTTTCTCCTTCTTTTAAAGAAAAAATATTTTTTGTAGTTGTAAATATTGGTCTATTACCATTTATAGGATTATCTATTCCATCTTTTCCAGTTAATCCACTTTGTGCTTGATAAATAAATGATGGAGTAGTTTCTAATAATTGAAAGGGTAGTGATGAATCCAATTTTTCTGGATACACTAATAATTTAGCTTGTTCAATATCACCACCATAAGTATTAATTGTTAATGAAAGTACATCAGTATTTATAGTTATAAATTTTTTTTTATTATTTATAAATTCAGAATTAGAAATATTATTATTTGTTTTTGAAATTTGATATTGAGATTGATCATTTTGTTTTGAAATATTATCTGCTTGCCATGTTTGCCAAATTATAAATAACATGAAAAGTAAAATGATAAAAAAAAGATTTCGTTGCGAATCCATTATTATTATTCTCTATTATTATTAGTTTTAGTTGGAATTGGATCTTCACCACCTGGATTTAAAGGATGGCATTTCAATATTCGTTTTAATATTAACCAACTACTTTTTATAATACCGAATCGATATATAACTTTAATAGCATAATGAGAACATGTTGGTTGAAATCGACAATGAGGTGCATAAATTGGACTAATTGTAAATTGATAAAAACGTATAAATTTAATTATAATATAAGATCCTAATGATAGTATCGGTGCCATAATTTTTCCAATGATTTCATTAATGTATGGTTATCTAAAGTTTCTATTTCCTTTTTTACTAAAACAATAAAATCTATTGTTAATAATTTATGTTGGTGATATCGAAAACTTTCTCGGATTATACGTTTAATTCTATTACGTTCATGTGCATATTTTATATATTTTTTAGCGATGCTTAAGCCAATACGAGGGTGTAAAAGTTTATTTGTTCGTCCTAAAATTGTAATTTGTTGTGTACTAACTCGTGATGGTTTTTGGAAAACAAAATTAAAATTAGCAGAAGTTAATAAACGTAATTTTTTAGGAAAAGTTAATTTTATCATATAATTTAATTAATTTTTTTATTTATGAGAAACAGTTAAACAAGTACGTCCTTTTAAACGACGACGAGATAGAACTAGACGACCATTTTTATTAGACATACGAGTACGAAAACCATGTCGGCGATTACGTTTTAGTATAGATGGTTGGAAAGTACGTTTCATAGTAATCTCTATTTAAAATTAAAATAATAATTCACTAAATAAGTAAAATATATTTAATTATTTAGTATAAAATTTTTATACCTTAATGGGAATTTATAAATAAAATTATAATAAGTGCATAGCTCTGAGTCAATGTATATTATATTAACGTATTAAATTATATATAAATAAAAGTATTTTTTTATTAATAATATAAATTATTTTTTATTTTTTATTAAAAAATATATATATAATAAATTAGTATAATATATAATAAATAATATAAATTATAATAAAATTTAAAATATAATTTTTAATATTTTAAATTTAATTTTTAGTAAATTATATATTTTTGCAAATATATTAGAATTTAAATTAATTATTTTATAAATAAATCATTTTATAATTTAATTAAAATTAAACAATTTTATAATAATATATTAATATTAATTAAAAACAATATTTTATATATTTATAAAATATGTTTAATTTATGAATGATTAGATTTTTAATCTATATAATATTAATGTTTTATATTTATAAATTTAATTATTTTGATTATAAAAATTTAGAATAATTAGTTATATAAAATGATTTATAAAATATTTAATATTAAATATATAATAAAAATTATAAATAAAGATATAAATTATTTAATTTTTATTATAGATTTTATTTTTTAGTGGAGCATACTGTGTCACTTTCTATTTGGCAGAAATGTCTTATCCGATTACAGGATGAATTACCTGCCACAGAATTTAGTATATGGATACGTCCATTACAAGCAGAATTAAGTGAAAATATTTTAGCATTATATGCACCTAATCGTTTTGTTTTAGATTGGGTGAGTAATAAATATTTAGATAATATTAATCATTTATTAAATATTTTTTGTGGTAAAAAAGCGCCTTTATTACGTTTTGAAATAGGTAATAAACCTATTAATAAAATTGTTACTAAATCTTTAATTGTTAATATACCTATTGCTCCAGTCACACATACTATATCTTCTCAGTTAAGTTATAATAATTTAATTAATAAATCTAAAATTTTTTATCCTTCTAATATTAATTTAAAACATAATTTTGATAATTTTGTTAAGGGAAAATCTAATCAATTAGCGTATATAGTAACACGTCAAATTTCAAATAATCCTGGAGGTTCTTATAATCCTTTATTTTTATATGGTAATACTGGTTTAGGTAAAACTCATTTATTACATGCGGTTGGAAAAGGTATTATGGTATGGAAAAAAAATGCAAAAGTAGTATATATACATTCTGAACGTTTTGTTCAAGATATGGTAAAAGCTTTACAAAATAACTTTATTGAAGAATTTAAACAATATTATCGTTCTGCAGATGTATTGTTAATTGATGATATTCAATTTTTTGCAAATAAAGAACGTTCTCAAGAAGAATTATTTCATACTTTTAATTCTTTATTAGAAGGAAATCAGCAAATTATATTAACTTCAGATCGTCATCCAAAAGAAATTATAGGTATAGAAGATCGTCTTAAATCTCGTTTTAGTTGGGGTTTAACTATTGTTATTGAATCTCCATTGTTAGAAACTCGTGTTGAAATTTTAATAAAAAAAGCATATGAAAATAATATTTATCTTTCAAAGGAAGTTGCATTATTTATTGCTAAGCATTTACAATCAAATGTACGTGAGTTAGAAGGTGCAGTAAATCGAATTATTGCTCATGTAAATTTTACTGGTCATGCTATTACTATAGATTTTGTACGTGAAATATTACGTGATTTATTAGTATTAAAAGAAAAATTAATTACTATTGAACATATTCAAAAGATAATTTCAGAACATTTTAAAATTAGAATTATAGATTTATTATCTAAGAGACGTTCACGTTCAGTAGCGCGCCCCCGTCAAATAGCTATGGCATTATCAAAAAAATTAACAAGTTATAGTTTATCAGAAATTGGTAATGCTTTTGGAGGTCGTGACCACACTACAGTATTATATGCTTGTCGAAAAATTAAACAATTATGTATAGAAAATCATAATATTAAAGATGATTTTTTAAATTTTATTAAAATATTATCATCTTAAAATTATGAAATTTATTATTAATCGTGAAAATTTATTAAAACCATTACAACAAATTAGTAGTTTATTAAGTCATCGTCCGATATTACCTGTTTTAAATAATTTATTATTACAAGTTAAAAATGGATTTTTGTTATTAACTAGTACTGATTTAGAAATAGAAATTATAGTACATATTACTTTATTATCTTCTTATAAGATTGGTTCTATTACTGTTCCTGCACGTAAATTTTTTGATATTTGCCGTAGTTTATTAGAAAAATCAGAAATTACTGTAATGTTAGAAAGTGAACGTATATTAATTTTTTCTGGGCGTAGTCGTTTTTCATTATCTACATTACCAGCAACAGATTTTCCAAATTTAGATAATTGGAAAAGTGAAATAGAATTTATATTACCACAATTAATTTTAAAGCGTTTAATTGAAGTTACTCAATTTTCAATGGCTCATCAAGATGTACGTTATTATTTAAATGGAATGCTTTTTGAAACACAAGGTAAAGAATTACATACAGTTTCTACTGATGGTCATCGTTTATCTTTATGTTCAATAAATATAGATCAATTTTTACCTTCATATTCTGTTATTATTCCACGTAAAGGAATAATGGAATTATTACGTTTATTAGATAATAGTAATAATTTATTTAAATTACAAATTGGTAAAAATAATATTCGTGCTCATATTAGAGATTTTATTTTTACTTCTAAATTAATAGTAGGTAATTATCCAGATTATCGTTGTGTATTTCCAAAATGTCCTGATAAGATATTAATAGCTAATTGTGATTTACTTAAAAAAGCATTTTCTCGTGTTGCTATTCTTTCCAATCAAAAATTTAAAAGTGTACGATTATATATTAGTTTTAATCAATTAAAAATTGTAGCTCAAAATATTGAACAAGAAAAAGCAGAAGAAATATTAGATGTGATTTATGATAATATTGAAATTGAAATTAGTTTTAATGTGAATTATATATTAGATATATTAAATTCTTTAAAATGTAAAAATGTACGTTTTTTATTTACTGATTCTATTTCTAGTGTTCAAATTGAAGATAGTATAAGTAAAGAAGTAATTTATATAGTTATGCCAATACGTTTATAAATATAATAATTTTAATTATAAATTTAAATTATATTATAAAATTAATATATTTATAATATATTTTTTAATATTTATAAGATATAATTAATTATATTTTTAATAAGTAAGTATTTATATTAATTTAGTTAATAAATTTTTTATTTTATAATTATTTAATTATTTAAGTTAAATATATAAATATAAAATTATATAAGATATTTTTATTTTTTTATAAAATTTAATGATTAATTTTAATATAGATTTATTGAATTTAATAGTTTTTATTATTAATTTTATATATTTATTTTAAATAATATTATATAAAATTTTATTTAAGATAAATTTTAAAATATATTATATATTAATAATTAATTTAATTTGTAATTAATTTAATATTTTATAATTGAAGTTTTTTATTTTATTTTATAAATAAAATTAATGTATATTTTATTATAAAAAATATAAAATTATTAATTATATATAATAAAATTAATTTTTTAGTATCGTTATATATTAAATAGCATTGATAAATTTTAATTATTAATGTTAAATATTTATTTAAATATGAAATCTTTTATATCATTTATTTTTAATAAAAATAATTATAAATTTATTAAAAATGTTACTAATCATAGTTTTTATATTAATTATAAAGATATTAATATATTAATTAAAAAAAAAACTATAGATAAAAATGCATTAGGTATTAGTTTTTCACGAGAAGCAAAATTTTTATATCGTTGTGGTAAAAATATTGGTCCTAAAGTTTTATTTTATAATAATCATTGGATAATTATTGAATGGATTTATGGTAAAGAAGTTACGAGTAAAATTTTTAATTCTTTAAATTTTAGTCATAAATTAGCATTGATAATATCTCAATTACATCAACAACCACTTAGTGGTTATTATTTTAATTTTAAAAAACAATTACTTATTTATTGGAATCTTTTAGATAAAAAACGTTTAACTCCTGCATGGTTAAATTGTCAAAAATATTTTTTAAAAATATCATTACCTACTCCACTTAAATTAGCACCATTACATATGGATATTCATCCAGGTAATATAATTTTTAGTTTAAATGGTTTAAAATTAATTGATTGGGAATATGCTATGGATGGAGATATTGCGTTAGAAATTGCGATTTTATTTCGAATTAATAATTGGACATTTAAACAATGTGATTATTTTTTAAAATATTATACACAGTATAGTTATTTAAATCAATTTACGTTATATAATCAAATACGTAATTGGTTATTATGGGTAGATTATTTAATATTAATGTGGTTTGAAGTACGATGGAATCAAAGTGGTGATATTAAATATTTATATTTATCCGAACCTTTTCATCGTAGTTTTTGTTTATTATAATAATAAATTGTTTTTTAATTTTATAAAATATATATAAATAATATAATAAAAAATAAATAATTATTTTTATAAAATTAATTTTATATTAAATAATTTGTTTAAAATTATTTTATTATTTTTATTTTATATAAATTGTTTAATATTAATAATTATATTTATTATTTATATAATATATTTAATATATTATTTTATAATCATAATTAATTTATTTATAATAAAATTGATTATAGTAATTTTTATTTAATACAGTATATAAATTTTAGTATTTTTATAATATTAAAGATATTAAATTATAAAAAATATTAAAATTTTTAAGTATAGGTGAATGGATGAAAAAATTTTTAATTGCTCCATCTATTTTATCAGCAGATTTTGCTCGACTTGGTAAAGATGTTTCAAATGTATTATCTGCTGGTGGTGATATAATACATTTTGATGTGATGGATAATCATTATGTTCCTAATTTATCTATTGGTCCTATGGTATGTAAATCTTTGCGTGATTATGGTATTATAGCTCCAATAGATATTCATCTTATGGTAAAACCAGTTGATCGTATTATTCCTGATTTTGTGAAGTCTGGTGCAACTTATATTACTTTTCATCCTGAATCTTCAGATAATATTAATCATACTATTCAGTTAATTAAAGATTATGGATGTAAAGTAGGTTTAGGATTTAATCCAAATATTTCATTAATTTCTCTTGATTATATTATAGATAAAATAGATATAATTTTACTAATGTCAGTTAATCCAGGTTTTAGTGGTCAATTATTTATTAAAAATACACTTCGTAAATTACGAAAAGTTCGAAAATTAATTGATATTAGTGGTTATAATATTAAATTAGCAGTAGATGGTGGAGTTAAAGTAAATAATATTGCTGAAATTGCGATTTCTGGTGCAGATACATTTATTATTGGATCAGAAATTTTTAACAATAAAAATTATAAAAAAATTATTAATAATATACAAAATGAATTAATAAATATAATTTAAATTATATTGTTATTTTTTTATTATTTATATTTAATTATATAATTATTGTTATATATTATAAAAAATAATATTTATATTTTTTATTAATTATATAGTGATAATTATAAAATTAGGAAAATAAAGTATGAATAAACCTATTTTATTTAGTGCTATGCAACCATCTGGTGAATTAACTATTGGAAATTATATGGGAGCATTAATTCATTGGGTAAAAATGCAAGATGATTATAATTGTATTTATTGTATTGTGGATTTACATGCTATTACTGAACATACTAATATAGTTATGTTAAGTAAATCTACTTTAGATACTTTAGCACTTTATTTAGCTTGTGGTATTAATCCAGAAAAAAGTATTATTTTTTTGCAATCTCATGTTCCGGAACATATTCAATTATATTGGATATTAAATTGTTTTACTTATTATGGTGAATTAAATCGTATGACTCAATTTAAACATAAATTTCAACATAATAAAAATAATATTAATGTTGGTGTATTTAATTATCCAGTATTAATGGTATCAGATATTTTATTATATCAAACAAATATAGTACCTATTGGTAAAGATCAAAAACAACATCTTGAATTAAGTCGTGATATTAGTAAACGTTTTAATGCTATATATGGTAAAATTTTTCAAATACCTGAACCTTTTATTTCTCGTTTTTCTTCATGTATTATGGCATTACAAGAACCTAATAAAAAAATGTCTAAATCAGATATTAATAAAAATAATTTTATAAGTCTTTTAGAAGAACCAAATATTATAATAAAAAAAATTAAATATGCAGTTACTGATTCTGAAAATCCTCCAGTTATTCGTTATGATAAAATTAATAAAGCAGGAATTTCTAATCTTTTAGATATACTTTCTATTTTAACTAAAAAAAGTATTACTCAATTAGAATATGAATTTATTAATAGAAATTATAATTTTTTAAAAGATGTAGTAGGAGAATCTATGTCTATTATGTTAAAAAAATTACAAAATCGTTATTATTATTTTCGTCAAAATGAAATTTATCTTAAAGAAATTATATTTAATGGATCAATTAAAGCACGTATTTATGCAAAGAAAACTTTAGAAAAAGTTTATCAAGCTATTGGTTTTTTATTAAAAAAATAATATTTTTTTATTATTTATTTTAGATAATTAATTATATTTTAATTGTAATATAAAATTATTTTATGTATCTATATATTATAGAATTTTTTTTAAATTAGTAATTATTTATATATTATTTTAAATAAATAAAATATAATTTTTATTTATCCTATTCTAATTTTTTGATTACTAATAGCATCTCTAATTTCAGAGGGATGAAGATTATTACCGATTTTACCAATTAATATTGGTATAGTATCACCAAATTTTTGTTTTACTTCTTGTATATTACGACATGGTATTTGTTTTTTAAAATTAGCACTAGTGGATATAATAGGTTTTCCATATTTTGTACATAATGTTTGTATTAATGGATGAGCACTAACTCGTACTGCTATAGAATTAAAATGTCCTGTTAAAAATTTAGGTGTTTTAGAATTAGTAGGAATAACCCAAGTTATAGGTCCAGGCCAACTAGAAAGTATTGTATTACGTTGTTTATTGTTTAATGCATTATCATTAATATATGGAATTAATTGTTGATAATTTGCTGCAACCAGAATAAATCCTTTTTTCCATGAACGTTTTTTTAAAATAAGTAAATTATTAACTGCAAATTCACTATTAGGATCACATCCCAGACCAAATACAGATTCAGTAGGATATGCAATAATTTTTTTATGATGAAGTGCATTAATAATAGATATAAAATTAGAGGTATATTTTAAATACATAATATAATTGCTCTGTATTATTTTAATTTTTATATATATTGATTTTTTAAATTAAAATTAATTAATTATTATATAATTTTTATTTTTTATATAAAATAATAAAAATTTTTTTATTAAAATAATTTAAAATTTTTACATTATTAAAATTTTTTAAATATATATTTTAATATTTATATTATTTAATAGTTTATAAATTATATTTAAATATTAATTTAATATTTAATTTTCAATAATAACTGTTGCAAAAACATAACAATTTTCATCAGTTAATGAAACATGAATTTTAGTTACTCCCATATTTTTAGCAATTTCAGCAGCTTTATGATGTAAATAAATGTTTGGTTTACCTAATTTATCATGAAATACTTCAAATTGATTAAATGTTAATCCATTGCGAATGCCAGTACCTAATGCTTTTGAAACAGCTTCCTTAATTGCAAAATGTTTAGTAAGAAAACGTATAGGTTGTTTATTTTTTGTATAATTTTTCCATTCAGTAGTATTTAATATTCGTTTTGCTAAACGATTTCCACTATGTATAAATATTTTTTTAATACGTATTATTTTAATAATATCAATACCTATTCCTAATATGGTCATTAGTATCGTACTTCCTTTATTAATTTTTTATAATATAAGTTATTTTTATAATATTATTTATAATTTTACGATAAATAATAGAATCACTAATATTTAATGTATATATTGTAATAATATAATAGTGAATTATACAATGATTATTAAAATTATATGTAGTATTAGTTTTTAGTTTTTTTTTATAATATATTTTATTATATATTATAATATATTTTAATTTTATGAAGTGTGAATTTTATTAAAATATTTATAAATATATCAGTATTACTTTTAATATAAGTTATATTAATTTTTAATATTATTTTATTTGATATTATTTTAATTTAATAAATAATAATATTATCATTGTATATTTTAAAATATTTAACAATTAAATTAAGTTTATTTATTTAATGAGTATAATAAATATAATTTTAAATAGTTATTTATTAATATTTTATAGTATAAAATATTAATAATGTAATTTAAATTTAATAGTAATATTATTAATTTTATTTTATATAAAATAAAACATTTTATTTTATATAAAATTTTAATTATATTATTTTTAATATTAATAATTTATATATAAAATAATAATAAAATTAAATATTAAAATATTAAAATATTTTAATATTTATTAAATTTAACAAAGTATAAATATTATGTTAATTTTTATTATTTATTTTTTATTGATGAAATTGCTAATTTTAAATAAAAATTGTGTAATTTATTAGTTAATATTTTTAAATTTGAAATATCTCCATTGTTATCAACAATATCATCTGCTATGATGAGTCTTTGTGTATATGTAGTTTGTTTTAATAAAATATTTTTTACTTCTATATCACTAATGTTATCACGTTTTATTGTTCTATTGATTTGATTATTTATATTAACATTTATAATTAATATTCTATTAGCATATTTTTGTAAATTATTTTCTATTAACATAGGTACTACCCATAAAGTATAAGGAGTAATAGATTTTTTTAATTGATTTTTACTTTCTTTTAAAATTAATGGATGTAATAAATTATTTAACCATAATGTACCATTAGGTTGATTAAAAATTTTTTTTCGTAACATCATACGATTTAAAGTACCATTTTTTAATAAAATTTCATTACCAAAATATTGAACAATTTTTATTAATATTGAAACATCTTTTTCAATAATTTGACGTGAAATTATGTCAGTATCAACAATAGTTACACCATAACTTGAAAAAATATCTGTTATAGTTGATTTTCCACTTCCAATACCTCCAGTTAATGCAATTATATAAGTCATTTTTTTAAATTATCCAAAATTTATAAAAAATATGTTAATTATAAAATAATTATTTAAATATTAATTTTATATAGATAATGTATTATTCATATTAAAATAAATCATATAATTAAAATTATAAAATAAATATTGTATTTATAATTTTAATAATATGAAATGATATAGAATGATTTATAATCAATTAATATTATAATATATTATAAATATTTAATTTAATAATAAAATAAAAATATTTATATATTACATTTTTTTTAAAATTAAATATAATATTTATTATAAATTATTTAATAAATTTTATTAAATATATATATTGATATTTTAAATAATATAAATAAATATTATTAAATATATTAAATAATAACATTATTTTATTATTTAATAAGTAATAATATTTTTATTTTAAAATAAAATATTTAATTAATATAAGTTTTAAAATTCAATATTTTTTATATAATTTTATATATTAAACGTTTTAAATAAATACTGTGAGTATGATTAATTTTAATAAATATTTATATTGTAAATATAATTAATATTAAATTAAAAGGTTAAAATTATGAATCAAAAAAATACATTTCCATTAACTTTTACTAAATCAGCAGTTAATAAATTACAAAAAATAATTAATAATAAAAAAAATTTAAATTTAAAGTTACGAATTTATATTATTGGTGGTGGATGTAGTGGGTTTAAATATCAATTTATATTTGATAATAGAATTAAAGAAAATGATGTAATTATTAAACAACAAAATATAATATTAGTAGTAGATTCAATTAGTTTACAATATTTATTAGGAGGGGAAATAGATTATATTGAAACTTTACAAAGTTCACAATTTATAGTACATAATCCAAATGCTAAAATAACTTGTAGTTGTGGATCTTCATTTAGTATTTAATTTTATTTATTAATATATTAATAAATTACATAATTTTATTTTTTAAATAAATTTATTTAAATGTATAATATTAATTATATTTAATTAAATTTTTTAATATTTTATTAAATATTATGAATTTTTTTTGTATATAGTATTTTATACTTAAATTTATTGTGTTATTTTTTTTAAATTATTAACATATATTCATTATAAAATATATTAAATAATTTTAATTAAATACATATTTAATTATTATAATTTTAATTTTATTTTTTTTTAATTTTATAAATTGTTATAAGAAATTATTATTAAATATTAATTTATTAAATTTAATATTTTTAAAAATATTTTTATAATATAATTAATATATTTTATTTTAAATTTTGTTAAAATTTAAAGTTATTTTTAATTTGAAATTATATTAAATTTATTAAATATTTTTAAAATTATTAAATTAAAAATATTTATATATATAAAAACTATATTTTTTAAAATTATATTTATTAATCTTAAATATATTAATGAAATAATTTAAAAATAATATGATTAAGAAAATTGAAATATTTAATTTATATTATTACTAAGTGTATTTAAAATATTAAAATAGTTATGTCTTATATGGTAAGTATTAATATATAAGGAATATTAAAACTAATATATTTAATATATTATAACAATTTTAAAAATTTTTAATAAAAATTATTTATTTTATAAGAATAATTCTTTATTTTAGAATATATCTTTTTATAAATTTAAATCAGATAAATTATTTAATAACATAAAAAATTTTTTAAATTATTGATTTTTTAGTAATATTTTTTTATTATTAATAATGATATTAGTAACTAATAATTATGTTAGTTATAATATTAATAAAAATTTAAATAAAATTAAATATTGGTTAGTATTATAATATTATAATAATTATAAAAAATTTATATTTTGTTATTTTTTTATTAAAATAGTATAATTTTATAAATTACATATTGATAATTATTTTATTATTATTGACAATTCTTATGAATTATATTGTACTATTATTTTATTGATTATTTTTATATTAAAATATAGTAAACTAAATATTTAAAATTATAAAAATTTTATATAAATTAATGTTATAATTAATTGTTAAAATTTTAGTGATAAATTAATTAATTTAAATATAGAATTAATTAGTATTAATATTATTGTTTTAGAAGAAGATGGAATAAATATTGATATTATTTTTGCTATTCTAAACATTATGATAAAAACTTTAATTTTATAAATAATTAAATATGAAGCAATAAATTATAGTAAACTTAATATTAAAAAAAATTGAATTAAATTCTAAATTATTTAAAATAATAAAAATTAATATATCATTTAATAATAAAATATTGTTAATAATTATTTTTTTTAAAATAAATATATAATTATATATATTATATTTAGAAATAAAAATATTAAAATAAATAATATTAAATTTAATAATATTATTAAATAATTTAATTTATAGAGATAAAAATATTATTTTAGATATTAAAGTAGTAATTAATTTAAAATTTGTATAAATTATATATTTAATAGTTTTTATATTTATATTAAATATTTAATTAAAAAAAATTATATGTATATAATATTTATCTTTAATAATATTTTATTTTTATTTTAAATTATCATTAAATTATAAAATTATAATACATGAACTGAAGTTGTATTAGTAGTACCACTAGGTACTAATGCACCAGAAACCATTATTACTATATCACCTTTTTTTGCTAAACCACTTGATATTGCAGCTTCTTTACCAATTCTATAAAAATTATCTGTAGAAGTTATTTTTTTTACTTTCATTGGAATAATACCCTTACTAAGAATTAACTGATTAGCGGTAATTTTATTAGTTGTTAATGCTAATATTAATGCATTTGGAAAATATTTACGTATTGATTTAGCAGATTTACCTTCATTAGTTGCTACTACAATTAATGGTGAATTTAATTTTTCTGAAGTTTCTACTGCACTTTTACAAACAGCTTCAGTAATTCTTAATTTTTTATTATAATTTATGTTATTAACATTACTTAACATTACACGATCAGTACGTTCACAAATTTTTGCCATTATAGTAACTGCTTCTAAAGGATATTTTCCTTTAGCGCTTTCTCCCGATAACATAACTGCATCTGTACCATCTAAAATAGCATTAGCTACATCACCTGCTTCTGCTCTTGTAGGTCTTGGGTTTTTAATCATAGATTCTAACATTTGTGTCGCGGTAATAACTACTTTTTTAGCATAATTACATTTTTTAATAATCATTTTTTGAGCAAAAATTACTTCTTCTACTGGAATTTCAACTCCTAAATCACCTCTAGCTATCATGATACCATCAGATTCTTCAAGAATTTTATCAAAGTTATTTAAACCTTCTTGATTTTCAATTTTAGATATAATTTGAATTTTTTCTCCACCTTGATTTTTTAGATATTCACGTATTTCTAATACATCGGAATGTTTTCTAATAAATGAAGCAGCAATAAAATCTACACCTTGTTTACAACCAAAAATTAAATCATGTTGATCTTGTATAGCTAATGCAGGTAAATTTATAGAAACACCTGGAAGATTAATACCTTTATTTTCACCTAAATTACCAGTATTTAATACTATGCAAATTACTTCATTTTTTTTAATTTTAATAATTTTCATACTAATTAAACCATCATCAACTAATATAATATTTCCAATTTTAAGATCATTGGAAAAACCACTATAAGTTACTGCAACTCGTTTATGATTCCCAATAATATTTTTATCAGTAGTAAAAGTAAAAATTTGACCAACGTGTAAAGAAACATCTTTATTATTTTGAAGTTTCATAGTTCGAATTTCCGGACCTTTAGTATCTAGTAATATACTTGCATGAATACCTGTTTTAGCCATAACAGTACGCATAGTATGAATTCTATTACTATGTTCTTTATAATTTCCGTGTGAAAAATTTAATCTCATAACATTCATTCCAGCATTTAATAACATAGTAAGCATTTCTTCTGATTCAGTTTTTGGTCCGATAGTACAAACAATTTTGGTTTTTTTCATAATAAAGTTTCTATTAGTTGTGTTTTTTAAATTAATTGTGTAAATAATAAAATAATTTATATGATATAAAATATATTTATAATAAAAAATTTTTTATATAATATAATTTTAATTAAATTATATAAATTTTAAATAGATTTTTATATTTTTAATGATTATTTTATATTTTTATAATATTTATATATGTATTTTTTAATAATAATTTTATATATATTATTTTTTAAATAATAAATGTTATATAAAATATAATTAAAATTAAATAATTTAAATGAAAGTTGATAGATAGGTTATAATAATTATTATATAAAATTTTATTTTATATTATAAATATTAAAATAAATAATATTAAAATATTTTTAAATGATATAAAAATATTTATGCGTCCGAGTGGATTTGAACCACCGACCCTTATCACGTCAAGATAAAGCTCTTACCAACTGAGCTACGGACGCATGTTTTGTGTTTTTTTTAATATTAAATTTTAATTTTATAATAAGATAAATTATATTTTACGATAATATTTATATATAATATGTTTATATATAAAATTATTAAATAATTTTGTATATAAATATATTATATATCTTAATATAAAATTTTCAATAAAAATTAATATTATATATTATATAGGAATTATTTTAATGTATTGATTAGAATTTGTATTTTATTTTTAGTTTTAAAATAATTATATAATTAAAATTATATAATTTAAATATGAAATAAATAAATTATAAAAAATTGATATTTTAATAAAATTAATTTATTTATGAGATATTATTAATGATTCATTTATTTTTTGTAATTGAAACATTTTATAGTAATAACCTTGTTTTTTTAATAATTCTTTATGATTACCATTTTCTATAGCATAACCATTATGAAGTACTAAAATAGAATCAGCATCAATGATAGTAGATAAACGATGAGCAATTACTACTAATGTAGTACGTTTACGAATTAAATGTAATGCATTTTGAATAGCTTGTTCTGTTCCTGAATCAATATTAGCTGTAGCTTCATCAAGTATAAGAATTTTTGGTAATTGAACTAATACTCGTGCTATAGCTAAAAGTTGTTTTTGACCAACAGATAAATTATTGCCTTGTTCACTTAATTTAGTATGAATACCTTGAGGTAAATTTTTAATTAAATTTATTAATTGTACAGATTTTAATGCTTTCCAAACTTCTTGTTCTTTTATATTACGTCCTAATGTGATATTAGTCATAACTGATTCAGCAATGATTGTTGGTTCTTGTTGAACCATTGTTAATCCCTCACGTAAAGCACGATGTGATAAATTTGATAATAGACGATCTCCAATTCGAATTTCACCTTCATTTATTTTATAATAACCCATTAATAAATTAACTAAAGTACTTTTTCCACTACCAGTGTGACCTACTAATGCTACAAAACTACATGAAGGTATTGAAAGTGAAATATTTTGTAATACTTTTTTATTTGTATTATAAGAAAAACTTAAATTTTTAATATTAATATTTCCATTAATTAATGAACGATCATCTATACCATAACATTGTTGATGACAATCTATTAATTCAAAAACACGTTCACCTGAAACAATAGCTTGTTGCAAAATAGATTGCTGTGAAGTTAATTCGATTAATGGTTCATTTAAACGTCCTAAATAATTAATAAAAACATATAATATACCGACACTAGTTATACTTTTATCGTTAAATCCGAAAAGCATTAATAAACCACATAATACTATGGTTGAAAATAAACTTAATAATGGTCTTAATAAAAAACCATCTAATCTAAGAGTTTGCATACGTGCAATATAATGTATTTTACTAGCTTCTCGTAAACGATTACCAAATCGAATTTCTTGTCGAAATTGTTGAATAACAGTCATACCATTAATAATTTCATTAAAACCATCATTAATATCAGCAAGATATTTACGTACTCTTCGTACTATTGGTGTACTATAATATTGATATATACTCATTACTAAAAATACTGCGGGGAAAATACAAATAGCTATTAATGCCATACTCCAATTAAGACTAAACATTGCTACAAGCATAGTACCTATTAAAGCAATACTTTTTAATATTGTAGAAATTACTACAACATATAGATCTTTGATGACTTCTGTATCGTTAGTAACACGTGAAATTAATTGTCCAACAGGTTTAACATCAAAAGAATTAAGTGGTTGACGTAAAGCAGCATTCATGACATTAATTCTTAATTTTTGTATAATTTTCATAGCTATTTTATTAAAAAATAAAGATTGAAAATAATGTAATATAGCTGCTAATAATGATAGTATTATATAAGTTATAGTTAATAATATAATTATTTTTAATGGAAATTGTTTTTTTATAATATAATTATCAAGAAAATAACTAATTAATATTGGACTAGAAATTTCTGCTGCTGCAGCAGCCCATAACATTAATATTGCAATTCCTAATTTTTTTTTATATGAAAAACCATAATTTAATAATCGTTTTAATGTTGGCCATAATTTTTTGATTTTATTCATTAATAAATGGTTCCTTACTAATATTAGGTATTTCATTTATTTCTTGTAATTGTTGATAACAATACATATCACGATACCATCCTTTTTGTTTTACAAGTATTAAATGTGAACCACGTTGTACTATATTACCGTGTTGTATAACTATTATTTCATTAGCTTTTACTAATGAGGATAATCTGTGTGCACTAATAATTACTGTACGATTTTTACGCCAATATTGTAAGTTATGTAAAATTTTACTTTCAGTATGACCATCTACTGCTGAAAGTGCATCATCTAATATTAATATTTCTGTATTTAGTAATAAAGCACGAGCAATAGAAATACGTTGTTTTTGACCACCTGATAACATAACACCCCGTTCACCTACTTCAGTATTATATCCTAGTGGAAGATTTAAAATGTCTTCATGAATATCAGCTAATTTTGAAACTTTTTTAATTTGTTCTTGTGTAGCATGTGGATTTCCTAATGAAATATTATTAAATATACTATCAGAAAATAAAAATGGTATTTGACTAACTACAGATAATCGTGAACGCCAATTATCAAGTTTTATTTTATTTAATGGTATGTTATGATAACTTATTTGACCAAAATCAACATTAAATTGACGTTGAATAAGTGATAATAATGTTGATTTTCCAGAACCTGTTGGTCCACATAATCCCAACATCTCTCCAGGTTTTAATTTAAATATAATGTTATTTAAAATAGGTAATTTATTAATTGAATAATAAAATTTTTGAATATTTACTATTAATATACCTTGATGATTAGGTAAAAGTAATGTACCATCTTTAATTTCTGTGGTTTCTTCAAGAAGATTAAGAATACGTCCATATGCAGCACTTCCACGTTCAACAATATTAAACATCCATGCTAATGCTAACATTGGCCAAATCATTAAACCAAGATACATTACAAAACTAGTTAATTGTCCTACTGTAAGTATATCATGAATTAACATCCAACTTCCCCCACTAATAGCTAATAGGTTAGAAGTACCAATAGCAATGTAAATTGTTGGATCAAAATATGCATCTATTTTTGCTACATTCATATTTTTTTTGCTAGTATTTTTTGCTACTTTAGAAAATTGTTTAGATTGGTAATTTTCTAATCCAAATGCTTTAATCATACGAATACTAGTCATACTTTCTTGTACTTGATCATTTAAATTAGAAAAAGCTGCTTGTGCTAATTTAAATTGTTGATGTAATTTATTACTATAAGATTTAATAGCAATTGCCATAATTGGCATTGGAATTAAAGATAGAAATGTTAATTGCCAACTAATTTGAGTACTCATAACTATTAATACCATAATTCCCATTACTAATGAATCTACTAATGTTAATACACCTTCACCGGCAGCGAATACTACTTTATCTACATCATTAGTAGCTCTTGCCATTAAATCACCAGTTCGATGATTTATATAAAAAGTTGGATTTTGACAACTAAGATAATGATATAAATTTTCTCGTAATTCAATTGCTAAATGATATGAAGCACCAAATAATAATATTCTCCATAAATAACGTAATAAATAAACAAAAATAGCAGTACCAAATATTATTCCAAGTAAAAATAGTAATTTATTATTAGATATTTGTTTTTTAATAACACTATCTATAATAATTCCTACTAATTTAGGTGGTAATAATTGTAAGATAGCAATTATAATTAATAATATAATAGCTCCTAGATAACGATACCATTCTCGACGGAAATACCAACTAATTTGAACAAATAATCTCACGCAGTTTAATTCCAGAATTAAATATATTTTATATTTTATTTATTTTAGTATAGTTAAATACTATTAATATAGTATTGAATAAAGTATTTTTTATATTATTAATATAATATTTAATTATATTTATTTTAAAGATTATTTTACTTAATTTAGTATTTTATAAAAAATATTTTATATTTATATAATTAAATATTTTAATATTAATTATAAAGAAAATTATATTATAAATTAATTGTTTATTTGAAATATTTTTAATATTAATAATATTGATTTTATTGTATTATATTTTAATATATAAAATATATTTTTAATGAATTGATTTATTATATATAAATATTAAATTATATAATTATATTTTTATTTATTTACATTATTAATAGGTAGTGGCCAACCACCTAATCTTTTCCATCTATTTACTAATTCACAAAATAAAAGAGCTGTTTGTTTAGTATCATATAATGCCGAATGTGCAAGATTACTATCAAATGATATACCAGCAATAGAACAAGCTTTTGCTAATACTGTTTGGCCTAGTGCTAAACCACTTAATGCTGCGGTATCAAATGTAGCAAATGGATGAAATGGATTATGTTGTAAATTTGTTCGCTCAGTAGCAGCCATTAAAAAATTATAATCAAAATTAGCATTATGTGCCACAATAATTGCACGATTACAAGAATGATATTTTATACCAGTAAATACCATTTTGAAAATAGCATCTAAAGCGTAATGTTCACTCACTGCACCACGTAATGGATTATCTGGTTTTATACCATTGAATGCAAGTGCTTCTGGTTGTAAATTAGATCCTTTAAATGGTTCTATATGAAAATGTAAACTTTCATCTGAATGTAACCAACCTTCTTTATCCATTCTTAATGTAATAGCAGCTATCTCTAATAATGCATCAGTTTTTGAATTAAAACCAGCAGTTTCTACATCTATTACTACAGGATAAAATCCACGAAAACGATTATTTAAAGTATTAAAATTATATTTTTCAATCATTATTTTTTATCTTTATTGAATATATAAAATATTATATAAAATTATTTTAAAATAATTATATTTATTTATTATATTTATAATATATTTATAAAATTAATAATGTTTTATAAATAATTTTATATTATTAAATTAATATTTAAATAAAATAAATAAATTTTTTTATATTTAAAAATTAATTAATATAAAAGTAATATTAATATAAATTTATTTAAATATATAAAAATATTATTGCATATAATATAATAATATTTAAATTTATTTTTAAATATAAAATATAAAAAATAATTTAAATTTAATGTATATTTTATTTTTAAAAGAATTTTCATAATATTATCATGTTAGTATTTTTTTATTAAATAATAATTTATTTTTATTAAGAAAATATATAAATATTAATTATAAATTTAAAATAAAGAATTAGTATTTTAAATATATTAAAAATAATTGAAAAAATAATAATTTAAATTTTAATTTATTTAATTCATTTAAATGTTAATTATGATAATCATATTATATATATTTATTATATTTTAGTATTATAGATATTTTTATCTTGAATAAAAAATTATTTTTATTAATGTATTGTTTTATTGAAATAGTTTCAGAATAACGAATTATTTTTATATTAATTTCAATAATTTTAAAATAAAATAATTATATCATAATTTATATATTAGTTTATTTTTATATGGTATGAGATGGAATTGTAAGTAATATTTTAAAAAATATAAACTTTTTTATGTTTGAAATATTAAATTATTTTTATAATAAAATAAAAATAATTAAATTAATTTTTAGATTTTTTTTTTAATAGTTATTAATATTAAAATAGTTATTTAAAAATATTAAAAATTAAATAAAAATTTAAAAATAATTAAATGTTATTACTAATTTTTTAAAGAAATATTTTATGTAAAAATTAATTTTTTTAGAATTACAAATAATAAGTACATATGATTTATATAATTAATTTATATCTTAATAAAATAAATAATATTAGAAAATTTATTTTATTTTATCTTAAAAATAAAAATTTTATAATTTTAAATAGAATTTTTAAATATTTTTATTTTATATTAATAATTATTTTTATTGTAATATTAATTTTATTAGTTTTAAGTAGAATAAAAATTATTTTTTAAAAAAAAATATAAAATGGAGTAATTAATGATTAGTGATAATATAATTAAAGTATTAAAAGATCGTGAATTAGTAACACAAATAACTAATGAAAAAGGTTTAATAAAAAAATTATCACAAAAACCAATTTCTGTTTATTGTGGTTTTGATCCTACTTCTGATAGTTTACATTTAGGTCATTTAATTCCACTTTTATGTTTAAAACGTTTTCAATTAGCAGGTCATAAACCAATTATATTAATTGGGGGGGCTACTGGTTTAATTGGTGATCCAAGTTTTAAATCAATAGAACGTAAATTAAATACAAATGAAATAGTTTATCAATGGACAGAAAAAATTTATAAACAAATTTCTTTGTTTCTTGATTTTAATAATACGAATAATAGTGCAGTGATTGTTAATAATAATGATTGGTTTGGTAATATGAAAGTATTAAATTTCTTACGTGATATTGGTAAACATTTTTCTATCAATCAAATGATTCGTAAAGAAATAGTTAAACAGCGTTTAAAAAATAATACTTCTGGTATTTCTTTTACTGAATTTTCTTATAATTTACTTCAAAGTTTTGATTTTTGTGAGTTATATAATCGTTATAAAGTAGAATTACAAATAGGTGGTTCTGATCAATGGGGTAATATTATTTCAGGAATTGATTTAACTCGTCGTGTACATAAACATTTAGTATTTGGTTTAACTATGCCTTTGATTACTAAATCAAATGGTATTAAATTTGGTAAAACAGAAGATAATACAATTTGGTTATCACCAAAAAAAACTAGTCCTTATAAATTTTATCAATTTTGGATTAATACAGCAGATTCTGATGTTTATCGTTTTTTAAAATTTTTTACTTTTTTAAGTTTAAAAGAAATCGATCAATTAAAAAAAATAAATAAAAATACTAATAATATATTAAAAGTTCAATATATTTTAGCGGAAATAGTAACTAATATTGTTCATGGTTCTATAAAAACATCTTCTGCTAAACGTATAAGTAAAAATTTATTTTCTGGTACATTAAATAATATGATTGAATCTGATTTTATTCAATTAATTCAAGATGGTATACCAGTAATTAGACTTGTGTGGGGTATTGATTTACGACAAGCATTAGTTTACGCTAAATTAGCATCTTCTAAAAATCAAGCAAGAATAATGATAAATTCTAATGCAATAAGTATTAATGGAAAAAAACAATCTAATATATTATATGTTTTTGTTAATAGTGATCGCTTATTTCATCATTATACTTTACTTAAACGTGGTAATAAAAATTATTGCTTAATATATTGGATATAATTTTATTTAAATAATTTATTGTAATGAAAGAAGATTTAATGGATTGATAGATTTACCTTTATAACGAATTTCAAAATGTAAACGTACTGAATTAGTTCCAGTACTACCCATAGTAGCTACTTTTTGAATAGCTTTAACTTTTTGTTTTTCTTTAACTAATATTGTATCATTATGAGCGTAAGCACTTAAATAATAATTATTATGTTTAATAATTATTAAATTACCGTATCCATTTAAAGCATGACCTACATATACCACTAAACCATCAGCAGTAGCAAAAATAGGTTGTCCGCGAAATCCAGAAATATCAATTCCTTGATTTCCACCTTCTAATGAAGAAAAATTATCAATAATTTTACCTTTTGTTGGCCATTTCCAATTATATATGGATTTTTTTTTAGAACGATATGAATAATCTATTGGATTAATAATTAAAGATTTAGTATTTATTATAGATATAGATAAAATATTTTTTTTATTTATATTTAAAGGAAATATATTATTTGAATAAGAAGAAATAACATTATAAGAATTATTAATATTAAATTTAATATTAGAAATATTTTTTTTTATATTTTTATTAATTATTAATATATTTTTTTTATTATTTATTTTTTTTTTATAAAAATAAATTTTTTGATTAATATAAAGAATATATGGTTTTTTTAAATTATTGTATTTTGCTAAATCTAAAATATCATTATGTGTTATTAAAGAAATATGAAATAAAGTATCATTTATTTTAACTCTATAAATATTATTATATTTTTTTTTATATAATAATTTATATTTTTTTTTATAAAAGGAATTAAATTTATTATAAAATTTTTGATTATGTATATAATTTGGTGATGAAATAATATAATTAATATTATTAGCATAAATAAATTTTGGTTGATAATTAATATAAATTATTAATAATAAATGTAATATTATATTTATAATATTTTTTTTTACATTTTTTATTATTTTTTTTTTATTCATATTATTTATGCTATAACAACATTAAATATATATCAATTTTTTTCCTTATAATTATAATTTAATTTTAAATATTATTTATAAAAAATATTTTTATGTTTTATATAAATATTTAATAATTTTATATTATTAGTATATTTGTTTAATAACAATATATTTTTATATTATAATATTTATTATATTTATTTATTTTAAATAAATATTAATTTTACATTAATATATTAAAATATATAAGCTATTTTATGTATTTATTAGTTAGTAAGGTATTTATTGCAATTAATTATATTAAAAAATTGAATTAATTTTACCAAATTATAATTTATATAAAATTTAAATAAAATTAAATATATTAAAATATATTTAATTTTATTTTTTATTTATATTTTATTAAAATATTTTGTTTAATAAAATTTAATATTAATTAAGAAGTTAATTTTTTATTTATATTATATTTTTTTATAGTATTATGAATAAGTTTTTTTAATTCACCACATTGATACATTTCTATCATAATATCACAACCACCAATTAATTTATTATTTATCCATAATTGAGGATAAGTTGGCCAATTAGAATATTTTGGTAATTCAGTACGAATATCTTCATTTTCTAAAATATCTACATAAGCAAAACGTTCATTACAATCAATTAATATTTGTGCGGCTTTTTTAGAAAAACCACATTTTGGTAATTCTGGTGATCCTTTCATATATAATAATATTAAATTTTTAGAAATTTGAGATTTAATTTTTTCAATTGTTGTAATTATTTTCATGTTTTTTTCCTAAATAATAATTATATAAAAATAATATTTATAATATAAATTATAGATATAGATATATAAAACAAATTATTTATATAAAATATATATAATTATATAAAGATAATTTATTAAATTCAATAAATTAATAATTTTTTTCATTAATTTATTGAATTTAATAATATATTTTTAGTTAAAATACTATTTTATTATTAATTTTATTTTTTATTTTATTAATAGTTAAAATACGTTCAATAGTATCTACTATTGTCTGGGTTTGTTGATTAATTTCTATATTGACTATATCATTTAATTTTTTTATACCTAATGTTGTACGTTTTAATGTTTCTGGAATTAAATATACACAAAATAAATTATTTATTACTTCCCCGATAGTTAAACTAATACCATCAATCGCAATAAATCCTTTATAATGAATATATTTCATCAATTTTTGATTTGATATACGAAACCAAATTTGATAATTATTTTTTGAAGTTAAAATTTTAGTTATTTCTGCTGTACAAATAATATGACCAGAAATTAAATGCCCTCCAATTTCTTCATGATATTTTATTGCGCATTCAATGTTAATTTTATCACCTAATATTAATTTTCCTAAATTAGTGAGATCTAAAGTTTCTTTAATTAAATCAAAACTAACCTTTTTATCTTTTATAGAAACAATTGTTAAACAACAACCATTATGTGCCACTGAAGATCCTAATTTCAATCCAGATAATAAATTAGAAGACATTTTAATTATATGAGTACGACAATTATTTTTTTCAGAAATACCAATTAATGGAACAATATCTTGTATAATACCACTAAACATATATATTCCTTTTATAATTTTTTAATAAATTTATGTTTTATATATATAAATAATTTTTATATATTAAATAGTGTTTTTTTTATTAATTTAAATTTTAATTTAATTAAAATATTAAGATTTTATATAAATTATATAAATATTTTATTTTTTTATTAAAAATATTTTATATTATATTATAATATAATTATTAAAAATATTATTATATAATAATTTATATGATATTTTTTTGAAATTCAAATCTTTAAAATTAATTATTTATATTAAAGGTGAAATATATGGGATTTAAATGTGGAATTATAGGTTTACCTAATGTAGGAAAATCTACATTATTTAATGCTTTAACTAAATTAAATGCTAAAGTAGCTAATTTTCCATTTTGTACTATTAAACCTAATATAGGTACAGTATTTATTCCTGATTTACGTTTAAATAAATTAGCGAATATTGTTAAACCTAAGCGTATTATTCCTACTATTATGGAGTTTGTGGATATTGCTGGATTAGTAGAAGGTGCATCAAAAGGAGAAGGTTTGGGTAATAAATTTTTAAAAAATATTCGAGAAACTAAAGCTATTTGTCATGTAGTTCGTTGTTTTGAAGATGAAAATATTATTCATTTATATGATAAAATTAATCCAATTAAAGATATTAAAATAATTAATACTGAATTAATATTATCTGATCTTGATGTATGTGAACGTGCTATTAATTATGTATATAAAAAAGTTAAAACTGGAGATAAGAATTCTAAATATGAATTAATGATATTAGAAAGATGTCAATCATATTTAGAACAATCTATTATGTTACGTGTATTAAATTTAAGTCTGGAAGATAAAAAAATAATTTATTATTTAAATTTTTTAACATTAAAACCGACTATATATATTGCTAATATTAAAGAAAAAAATTTAAAAAATAATAAATATTTAGAAGATATACAAAAAATTGCTACAATTGAAGGTTCATTAGTTGTGGTAATTTGTGCCCAAAGAGAGTTAAATATATCTAAATTAAATAATAAAAATTGTTACGAATTTATTTCAATATGTAATTCAGAAAAATCGAATATAAATCAAATAATTTATTCTAGTTATAATTTACTTAATTTACAGACTTATTTTACTGTTGGTATTAAAGAAGTACGTGCTTGGACTATTTCTATTGGTTCTACTGCTATACAAGCTGCTAGAAAAATTCATACTGATTTTGAAAAAGGGTTTATTCGTACACAAGTTATTTCATATAAAGATTTTATTATGTATAATGGTGAACAAGGTGCTAAAGAATTTGGTAAAATTCGTTTAGAAGGTAAAAATTATATCGTTAAAGATGGTGATATAATGAATTTTTTATTTAAAATTTAATATGTTATTTTTATATCTTTTAATATATTTGATAATAAATCATATAAATATAAATTATTAAAATTTTAAAAAATATTTTTTATTTTTTTTAATATTAATATTTTATTTTCATAATTATATAATTTTATTTTAAAAATATAATATTTATTATTTATTTGTAAAATTTATGTAATTAATTAATAATATTTTGGTATTTTTGTAACTAAATGAAAACCTATATTACGATAAGCTATGTAACGATCTCGTGCTAATTTTATTAAAATATCTTCATAAGGTACAAAATCGATTATTTTATTAAAATTAGAAAAATAATTTATAAAATGTAGCTTTAAAACAATTAAAACATCATATGGATTATTACTAATTTTATTAGACCAACTAATTTCAATTGGAGCACCTTTTTTTGGTCCTTTTCCAAGTAAATTATGGGGAATAAATGTATATGGTTTATATTTCCAAAGTCCTTCATCTAATTTATAAGCTTGTTTTTCATTATTACATATAATTAATGATCGTTTTCCAGAACGCCAATATTTTGAAGCTATATCACAAGCTAAAGCTTCATATGTATTAAGTTTATTTATTATTTTATTGTTTTGAAGTAAATAAAAAGTAACTTGTTTTATAATATTATTCATAAATTTTTTATAAAAATGTAAAATATTACATATATTAATGTTAAAATAAATTAATATATATTTGTTTTATTTAAAAGATTTAAAATATATAAGATTATAATTGAATTTTATATAAAAATATAAAAATATTTATTAATATATTTTATTTTTTTTATAAAAAAAATATAAAAATAATTAAATATTTTAATTTAAATATTTTTGTTTTATTTATTTTATTATTTTATTATAAATTTAATAATATTACTTAATTATATTAATAAAAATTTTTATATAAAATATATTTTATTATAAATTTTAATTAAATATAAATTACTAAAATATTTTATAAAAATATAATAAAATAAATATAATAATTAAATTAAAGTTAATTATTTTTTTAAAAAAATATGAATTAAAATATAATTATTAAAATTATTTTATATATTAAATGAATAGTATTATATATATAAATTTTAAGTAATTAACATTTAATATTTTTTTATTTTATAAAATTAAATAAAATATTATAAAAATAATGTTTAATATTATTAATATTTATAGTATTATAATATAATTATTTTAAATAAAAAATTATATTTATAATATAAAATAAAATAAATAACATTATTAATTTATATTATTTATTTTTTGTAAAAAATTAAAAAGTATTTTATCTATTTTTGCTTTAATATACATCATTTTTCCAGTATTAGGATGTTTAAAATGTAATGAATAAGCATGTAAAAAAATTCTTTTTAAATCAATACCGAATAACTTTTTATCATATTCATAATTACCATAACGATTATCAAATGCAATTGGATGACCAGCATATTGAGCATGAACTCTAATTTGATGAGTACGTCCAGTAATAGGAGTTGCTTTTATTAAAGTAGCAAATTTATAAGATGTTTCGATATTAAAATGTGTTTCTGATATTTTACCTTGTTTATTCACATAAACAATCCATTTACCATTTTTGGAATTTTTTTTTAATAATGGTACTTTAATTGTTTTACATTGAGATTCCCATTTACCTATTACTAATGCTAAATAATTTTTTTTTATTTTTTTCATGCGAAGTTGTTCATGTAAAAAACGTAATGCAGAACGTTTTTTAGCAATTAATAAAATACCAGATGTATCACGATCTAAACGATGTACTAATTCTAAAAAATGAGATTTTGGTCTTAGTGCGCGTAATCCTTCAATAATACCAAATTTTAATCCACTTCCACCATGTACTGCAGTACCAGAAGGTTTATTTATAATTAATAAATGATTATCTTCATATAAGATGTAATTAGTTAATGAACTTATTTTATCTAATTTAATAGATAAAGATATTTTTTTTTTATTAATTAAATAAAGAGGTGGTATACGTACCATATCATTTATAAATAATTTATAATTTATTTTAATACGTTTTTTATTTACACGTATTTTACCTTTTCGTATAAGTCGATATATTCTACTTTTAGGTATATATTTCAGATAAGTAAATAAAAAATTATCAATTCTTTGATTAACTGCATTATCAGAAATAGTAATGATTTGTGTTTTGATATTATTAATGTTCATAAAATAAAATGTTAAATAAATATTTTAATAGTGTTATATTTTATAATAAATTATTTTATAATTTTAATAATATTTAATAATTAAGAATAAAATATATTTATATAAAAAGTTATTATCTTTAAATATATTAATAAAAGTTAATTTTATATAAAAAAATAATAATAAAATGTTATATTTTATTTTGATATTAATTTTAATTTTAAAGTTAAATAATAAATTTATTTAATTATATAAAATAATACTATAAAACATAATTAAAAATTATATAATTAATTAATTTTAATTGTAATAATAAATATTATAATATTTATTAGCGTTAATCAAAATTTATTTCTTAAAAAAAGACAGAGTACTTTCTTCATAAATTAAGCAAAATTTATTAAAATAATTTACCATTATGTAAATTATAACTGTAAAGTTAAGATCTTTGTAAAAAATTTTGGGTTTTTATATTAATCCAAAAAATTATTATTTTGCCTGCAGTTTTTTTTGATTATATAAAAATAATGAGTAAGTTAAGATGAAAAGAATGTTGATTAACGCAACTCAACAAGAAGAGTTACGTATTGCTCTTGTAGATGGGCAATGTTTATATGATTTAAATATTGAAAGTTCAGGTTATGAACAAAAAAAAGCAAATATTTATAAAGGCAAAATTATTCGTATTGAACCTAGTCTTGAAGCAGCATTTGTAGATTATAGTGAAGAACGACATGGTTTTTTGCCATTAAAAGAAATTGCACATGAATATTTTTTAAATCATTATTCTTTACATAATCGTCCAACCATTAAAGACGCTGTATATGAAGGACAAGAAGTTATTGTTCAAGTAGATAAGGAAGAACGTGGAAATAAAGGTGCTGCATTAACTACTTTTATTAGTTTAGCAGGTAGTTATTTAGTTTTAATGCCAAATAATCCTAGAGCTGGTGGTATTTCTCGTCGTATTATTGGTGATGATAGAATTGAATTAAAAGAAATACTTTCTTCTTTACATTTACCAGAAGGTATGAGTTTAATTGTTCGAACTGCTGGTGTTGGTAAATCTATTGATGCTTTACAATGGGATCTTTCTTTTCGACTTAAACATTGGGATACAATAAAAAAAGTTGCTAAAAGTCGTTCTGCATCATTTTTAATACATCAAGAAAGTAATGTTATTATACGTGCATTTCGTGATTATTTACGTCCAGATATTGGTGAAATTATAATAGATAATCCTAAAATTCTTAATTTAGCTAAAGAATATATTGCTATTCTTGGTCGTCCAGATTTTAGCAGTAAAATAAAATTATATAATAGTGAAGTCCCTTTGTTTAGTCATTTTCAAATTGAATCACAAATTGAATCAGCTTTTCAACGTGAAGTCCGTTTACCTTCTGGTGGTTCAATTGTAATTGATAGTACTGAAGCATTAAATGCTATTGATATTAATTCTTCACGTGCTACTCGTGGTGGAGATATTGAAGAAACTGCGTTTAATACTAATTTAGAGGCAGTAGATGAAATTTCTCGTCAATTACGTTTACGTGATATTGGTGGATTAATAGTAATTGATTTTATAGATATGACTCCATTGCATCATCAACGTGAAGTAGAAAATCGTTTACGTGAATTAGTACGTCAAGATCGTGCACGTATTCAAATTGGTTGTATTTCTCGTTTTGGTCTTCTTGAAATGTCACGTCAACGTCTTAGTCCATCTTTAGGTGAATCTAGTCATCATGTTTGTCCAAGATGTAACGGTACTGGTATTGTTCGTGATAATGAATCGTTATCGCTTTCTATTTTGCGTTTAATTGAAGAAGAAGCTCTTAAAGAAAATACAAAAGAAGTTCATGCTATTGTACCTGTTCAGGTAGCTTCTTATTTATTAAATGAAAAACGTGATACAATTAGTGCAATTGAAAAATGTCAAGCTGGTGTTAAAGCAATTATTGTCCCTAATGATCAAATGCAAACTCCACAATATTCTATATTACGTGTTCGTAAAGGAGATCAAACTACTACTCTTAGTTATATGTTACCAAAATTATATGAAGAAGAAATTATGAAATCATTAGAAGATATTTCTCAAGAATATAAACGTCCTAAAAAATCAGTTTTATCTTCATTACCGTTAATTACAAATATTTCATTATCTAAAAATAAATCTATTACTACTTATTTAAAATTAAAAGCTTCTAATAATGAACCTAATTTATTAAGTCGTTTTATCACTAGTATAAAATCATTATTAACTATTGATATAAATTCTATTATTTTAAAAGAAAAAACAAATAATATATCTTCTCAGATAGGAAAAATTTGTAAAAAATCAAAATTATTTAATCAAAATTCAGATGATTTTTATAAAACAAAATATAGTAAAAAAAATAAAAATAATATAAATAATCAATTAAAAAAATATAATAATAAATTAAATTTTAATTATAATAGAAAATTAGAAAATACATTTATTATTAAAAAAATAATATCTAATGATATTAGAATAATTTCTAATAATGAAAAAAGAAATATTAAAAAATATTCTAAAAAATATTATCATTCGCGAGAAAAAAAAATTCAAAATTTAAAAAAAATTATTAATTTAGATAATATTAATATATTTAAAAAATATAATAATCAAAATATGTTATATAACAAATGTAATCTTGTAAAAAATAAAATTTATATTAAATCATCTGATAAAAAAATAGATTATATTGAAAAAGAACTTTTAATATCAAAAGAACCAACAAAAAAAATAAAAAAAATTAAATTAATAAATTTAGAAAAAAATCATCAAGTCTTATCAAAAACTTTAATATCTCAAGTAAAAAATGTTTTAAGTTACAATAATACTTATAATAAAAAAAATATTTTATCTCATAGATTACGACGTTTACCACGTCATTTGTATGTTAGTGGTCAACGTCGTTATGGTTATTGTAATGATCAATATTCTTTATTATTAAAGTCATTTATGCCATTATCTTTTGCTGTTTCTTCACCAGAATTAGCATTAGGTAAAGTTTGGATACACTATTCGATAGTAAAAGTTACTTTTATTAAAAAAAATAATATAGAAAAAATTACAAATTATTCTATATAAATTATTAATAATTTTATAAAATATAAAATTATTTATATAAAAAAAATATTATTAAATTTTTTATTATATTATAATAAAAATAACTTCTATATCTATAATAAAAAAATATTATTTTATAATAAAATTTTATAAAAATATAAAATAATTTAATATTTCAATAATTGTAATATTTTGAAATACTTAAATTTAAATTTGTATAAAAAGTATATTGAATATTATTAATTTTAAAATAATAATTAATTAATCATAAAATTAATTGTAATTAATAATATATTCTTAATTTAATTATTAATTTAATACTTAAGTGTAATGTATAAATATGTTATATATTAAAATTAAATAATTGATTAATATTTTAATATATATTAAATAATTATTATAAAATAAATTAATAAATTTATTGTATAATATTTTATAAGTATAATTAAAAATTAATATAATAATATGTTTTTATAATAAATTTAATTATAAAATAATAATTAAATTAAATTTTTAAGAATATTAATAATGATTAAATATAGTGATTCATATTGGATAAATATAGCATTAAAATTAGCTCAATATGCTCAAAAAGAAGGTGAAATACCAGTAGGTGCATTATTAGTATTAAATAATAAAATTATTGGTAAAGGTTGGAATCAATCAATTAAAAATAATGATCCAATTGCTCATGCAGAAATTGTAGCATTACGTCATGGTGCTAAAATTTTAAAAAATTATAGATTATTAAATACTACATTGTATTCTACATTAGAACCTTGTATTATGTGTTCAGGTGCAGTAATACACAGTAGAATTAATAGATTAGTGTATGGTGCATCTAATCAAAAAAATGGTGCTGTAGATTCTTTAATAAATATTTTACATAATCCTAATATTCATCATAAAATAGAAATTGTTTCAGGTGTATTAAAGGAAAAATGTATTCAAAAATTAAATAATTTTTTTATTTTATGTCGTAAAAAAAATAAACAAAATAAAAATAAAATATTAAAATTAAAAAAATAATTTATTTATATTATTTTAATATTATTTTATTATAAAATAAAGAAATATTTTAAATTAAGATTAAAAAGAAAATTCTGCCCAAATTGGAGCATGATCTGAAGGTTTGTTCATATTACGTATTTTGTAATCAATACCACTATCATAAAAATATTTTATTAATGAATTAGTAACTAAAATTAAATCAATTCTCAAACCTCGATTATTTTTAATTCCATTAGAACGATAATCGAACCATGAAAATTCATTATTTTTTATAGGATTTTTATAACGATAAGTATCTATTAATCCTAAATTTAATAAATTTTTCATCCATTTTTTTTCTTCTGGAAGAAATGAAGATTTTCCGGTACGTAACCAACGTTTACGATTTTGTTCATTAATACCAATATCAAAATTATGATAACTAATATTCATATCTCCCATAACCATAATTAATGAATTTTTAGATAATTTTTTTTTTATATAAGATTGCAAATCTTGATAAAATTGTTTTTTAGCTGAAAATTTAATAATATTATTTTTATTTTCACCTTGTGGACAATAACAATTAATAATTATAAGTATACCTTGAATAGTAGTGATTTGAGCGATAATACAACGACGTTGTAGATCTTTTTTATCATTTTTAAAACCATAATGTATTTTTATAGGTTTATTTTTAATTAAAAATGCTACACCATAATAACTTTTTTGTCCATAATAAAATATATGATATCCATAATGATTAATATCTTTTAATGGAAAAAAATCATCATGAACTTTTGTTTCTTGTAAACCAATTATATCTGGTTGATGTTTTGTTATTATTTCTGATAATTGATGTAAATGTGCTCGTAATCCATTAATATTAAAAGAAATAAATTTCATAAAATATTACCTTATATAAAAATAATAAAATTTTGAAAATAAATATTATATATAATAATTAATAATATTATTTTAAAAAGTAATATCAAAATAAATAGCATAATTTATTTTATATTGTTAATTATTATAAATATAATGTATAAATTTTTTTAAAATTAAATTTATATTTAAAGATTAATTTGAAAAAAAATAATTTTGTATTTATTAAATATATATTTTTATATATACTATAAATATGATTTAAATAATAAAATTAATATATTTTAAATAATATTTATATAAAATATTATATTATTATATGTTTAAAATATTATTAATCTTTATGTTAATATTGATATTAATTAATATTTTTATTATAATAAAAAAATAAAATTATTTTAAATATTTTTATTTTTAATAATAATAATAATTTTTAGTATTTTAATATAAAAATTATATTTTTTATAAAAAAATATAAATAATATATATAAATAATCATTAAAAAATTTAATTATGTTGATAATATTAAATGTAATTTTATTAGTTATTAAATATAATATGTAAATATATTTTTTATTATATATTTTAAAATAATTTTAATATTAATTATTATTAATATAATATAAATGTATATTATAATTTAATGTTTATTAAATATTTAATAAAATAAAAATAAAAAATATTTATATTATATAAAAAATTTTATTTTTATTTTGATAAACCCGTCGCCTCAGTTAAAGTTAGTATTTGTAATTAAATTTTATATTTTAATTTTTAATTAAAATATAAAATTTTGTTTATTTAAAATACTATAATTCCTTATTATCTTATTACTTAACTAAGACATATCTTATGATTATAAGATATATATACTAGGTAAAGTAATTACACTCCTGCTGAGTGGTACTCTATAGACAGGTATAGAAACTAAAATGAAGCAAGGTTTACTTGTAATTAAGCGCGATGGCCGTAAAGAGCGCATTAATTTTAATAAAATCCACCGAGTTATTGATTGGGCGGCTAAAGGATTAAAAAATATTTCTATCTCTCAAGTAGAGCCGCGTTCATATATTCAATTTTATGATGGTATTAAAACTTCTGATATTCATAAAACTATAATTAAAACTGCTGCTGATTTAATATCTCATGATGCACCTGATTATCAATATTTAGCTGCACGTTTAACAATTTTTCATTTACGTAAAAAAGCATATGGTCAGTTTAAACCACCTAAATTATATACTCATGTAACACGTATGATAAAATTAGGTAAATATGATCATCTTTTATTAAAATATTATAATTTTGAAGAATTTGAACAAATGGATACTTTTATTGATCATTGGCGTGATATGAATTTTTCTTATGCAGCTGTTAAACAATTAGAAGGAAAATATTTAGTTCAAAATCGTATAAATGGTGAAATTTATGAAAGCGCTCAATTTTTATATATCTTAGTATCAGCTTGTTTATTTTCAAAATATCCACCTGAAACTCGTTTAAATTATGTTAAACGTTTTTATAATGCGATTTCTACCTTTAAAATTTCATTACCTACACCAATTATGTCTGGTGTTCGTACTCCCACTCGTCAATTTAGTTCATGTGTATTAATTGAATGTGATGATACTTTAGATTCTATTAATGCTACTTCTAGCGCTATTGTGAAGTATGTTTCACAACGAGCTGGTATTGGTATTAATGCTGGTCGTATTCGTGCTTTAGGTAGTTCGATTCGTCATGGTGAAGCATTTCATACAGGTTGTATTCCATTTTATAAACATTTTCAAACTGCTGTAAAATCTTGTTCTCAAGGTGGTATACGAGGTGGTGCAGCAACATTATTTTATCCAATATGGCATTTAGAAATAGAAAGTTTATTAGTTTTAAAAAATAATCGTGGTACTGAAGGAAATCGAATTCGTCATATGGATTATGGAGTACAATTAAATCGTTTAATGTATCAACGTTTAATTAAAGGATTAGATATTACATTATTTAGTCCATCCGATGTTCCAGGATTATATGAAGCATTTTTTATAGCTCAAGATGAATTTGAACGTTTATATATAAAATATGAAGAAGATAAAAATATTCGAAAAAAACAAATAAAATCAATTGAATTATTTTCTCTTATGATGCAAGAACGTACATCTACTGGTCGTATTTATATTCAAAATGTTGATCATTGTAATACACATAGTCCATTTAATCCTAAATTAGCTCCAGTACGTCAATCTAATTTATGTTTAGAAATTATTTTACCTACTAAACCATTAAATAATATTAATGATGAGAATGGTGAGATTGCTTTATGTACATTATCTGCTTATAATTTAGGTGTTATTGATAGTTTAGATGATTTAGAAGAATTATCAATTTTAGCAGTACGTTCATTAGATGCATTATTAGATTATCAAGATTATCCTATTAAAGCTGCTCAGATAGGAGCAATTAATCGTCGTACTTTAGGTATTGGTGTAATTAATTTTGCTTACTATTTAGCGAAAAATGGTGTTCGTTATTCTGATGGTAGTGCTAATAATTTAACTCATAAAACTTTTGAAGCTATACAATATTTTTTGTTAAAAGCGTCTAATCGATTAGCTAAAGAAAAAGGTGCTTGTTTATGGTTTAATGAAACTAGTTATTCGCAAGGAATACTACCAATTGATACTTATAAAAAAGATTTAGATATTATTTGTAATGAACCATTACATTATGATTGGGAAACTTTACGTAAAGATATTAAAAAAAATGGTTTACGAAATTCCACATTATCTGCTTTAATGCCATCAGAGACTTCTTCGCAAATATCTAATGCTACTAATGGAATTGAACCACCTCGTGGTTATGTTAGTATTAAAGCATCAAAAGATGGTATTTTAAGACAAGTAGTACCAGAATATGAATATTTAAAAAATAATTATGAATTATTATGGGATATGCCAAATAATGATGGTTATTTACAACTAGTTGGTTTAATGCAAAAATTTATTGATCAATCTATTTCTGCTAATACAAATTATGATCCAACTAAATTTCCAGGAAAAAAAGTACCTATGAAACAATTGTTAAAAGATTTATTAACTGCTTATAAATTAGGTATTAAAACTTTATATTATCAAAATACTCGAGATGGTGCAAAAGATATACAAGAAGATTTACAATTTTCTAAAATAGATGATAATAATTGTGAACGTGGTGCTTGTAAAATTTAATTTTATATTATTTTAATAAAATAATATATTTTTTTATAAATTTTTTATATATTTCTTTAAAAAAATATATATAAATTATATAAAAATATTATTAATATAATTTATACTTAAGAGTAAGTATAATAATAAATTAAAATATTTTAAAATGATATTTTATTTTATTATATTTAAATGGATTAAGATTTATGGCTTATACTAGTTTTTCTCAAAATAAAAATAACCCACTATTAGAACCTATGTTTTTTGGTCAATCAGTTAATGTAGCTCGTTATGATCAACAAAAATATGAGATATTTGAGAAATTAATTGAAAAACAATTATCTTTTTTTTGGCGTCCAGAAGAAGTTGATGTATCTCGTGATAGAATTGATTATCAAAAACTTCCGGAACATGAAAAACATATTTTTATTAGTAATTTAAAATATCAAACATTATTAGATTCTATTCAAGGACGTAGTCCTAATATTGCTTTTCTTCCATTAATTTCTATTCCAGAATTAGAAACTTGGATAGAAACTTGGTCATTTTTTGAAACTATTCATTCACGTTCTTATACTCATATCATTCGTAATATTGTTAATGATCCAGCATTAGTATTTGATGATATTGTTACAAATAAAGAAATTATTAAACGTTCAAAAGATATTACTAGTTATTATGATGATTTAATTCAAATGACAAGTTATTATCATTTATTAGGAGAAGGTGTTCATAAAATAAACAATAAAATTATTACTGTAAATTTATATGCTTTAAAAAAACAATTATATTTATGTTTAATGAGTGTTAATGTATTAGAAGCAATTCGTTTTTATGTTAGTTTTGCTTGTTCTTTTTCTTTTGCAGAATGTAAATTAATGGAAGGTAATGCTAAAATTATTAAATTAATTGCTCGTGATGAAGCATTGCATCTTACTGGTACTCAAAATATATTAAATTTAATGCGTTCTGGTATTGATGATCCGGAAATGAAAGAAATTTCTATAGCATGTCAAAACCAATCGTATAATTTATTTGTATTAGCTGCTCAACAAGAAAAAGAATGGGCAAAATATTTATTTCGTGATGGATCAATGATTGGATTAAATAAAGAAATTTTATGTCAATATATAGATTATATTACTAATATTAGAATGCATGCAGTAGGTCTTAAAATTCCATTTAAAATATATTCTAATCCTATTCCATGGATTAATTCTTGGTTAGTATCTGATAATGTACAAGTTGCGCCACAAGAAGTAGAAATTAGTTCTTATTTAGTAGGTCAAATTGATTCATCGGTACATATGGATGATTTAAGTGATTTTAAGTTATAAATAAAAAATGTATTTTATATTATATAAATATATTTTAATGTAAACATAATGATATACTTTATATTAAAACATTTATATTTTAATTATTTTTTTAAATAAAATTACTAAATTAAATTTATTAAATATTTTAAACATAAATAATATTAAATTTAATAATTTATATTAATATTTTATTAAATAAAGTAGATTATATTAATATATTTTATTAAAATATTTTTTAATTTTAATTTAAATAATAATTTTATGAAATATTTATATATAAATAAAATAATAAATTAAATTTTAATATTATTTGATATGATAATATTTATTTTTTTAAAAATAATATTAAATATTTTTATAATTTTAATATAATTTAAATTTTTTTATTTTTAAAAAATAAATTATTTGAGTTAAAAATATAATTATTAATATAATTTTATATTAAATAATTAAATATTTTATTTAAAAATTATTAAAAATTAAATATTTCAACAAAATTATAAAATTTTTAGTTACTTTAATAGCATTATTTTTGAAAAAATAAAAATAATAATTATTTTATGAATTTGTTATATAATTTAATTTATGAGTTATTTATTATTATATTGTATTTTAAAATAATTTTTTAGACCAACCTAATTTTGAACTTAATATATTAAAATAATTATAATTTTTTGGATGAATAAGATTTAAATAAGAATTACTACGCTGAATTAATATTTTTTCACCATTTTTGATAGGTAGAAAAATTTGATTATCACAATTGATTTCTAAATTATTATATTTTTTTATAAATTTTAATTGGATAGTACTATTACTATTAATTACTAATGGGCGAGCTGATAAAGTATGTGGAAACATTGGTATTAATGTGATAGCTTTTAAAGGTGGAGTAAGTATTGGTCCTCCAGCAGATAAAGAATAAGCAGTAGATCCTGTTGGAGTAGCAATAATAATACCATTAGAGTGTTGAGAAAAAGCATAACAGTTATTGATATATACTTCAAATTCAATCATATGTGATATTTTACCAGAATGTAATATAACTTCATTTAAAGCAGTACTAATATATTTTTTTTTTTTATTTTTATATATATTAGTTTCTAATAAAAAACGTTGTTCATTAATATATTCACCTTTTAATATATCTTTTAAATATTTAATTGCATTGCTAGGATTAAGATCAGTAAGAAAACCTAAATTTCCATGATTAATTCCAATTACTTTAATATCACAGTAAGCTAATATACGTGCAGCATTTAGCATATTTCCATTACCACCTACTATTATTGCTAAATCCGCTTTTTGTCCAATATCTTTTAAACTACCAGTTATAGCTTTTTTTAATTTTAAAAATTTAGAAATTTTTTGTTCAATTATTACATAATATCCATGAGATATTAACCAATGATATAGTATTTTATGTGTTGATAATGCAGAAAGATAACGTGGGTGACCAATAATACCAATACATGTGAATTTTTTATTCATTGTTATAATGCCTTTTATGGAAGCTATTTTATGCTTCGCATTATGATGGATTAACTTGAAACCTTAATTTTGATCCCTATAATAATCCAACTTGTGGGATTAATGCTAAAATGCGGAGATATTTGATGAGTAATATAGAAAGTAAAACATTAAATGAGCAAATTTTAGAAGAAATACAAGAAAAAAAACAATCTGATAATTTATCAAAAGAAACAGAAATAAATGTTGATTTAAAAGATGCACGTATTACTGAATTAGAATTACAATTAATTGAACTTAAAAAAAAGGAACATACTGAATATGATAATTTATTACGTGCTAAAGCAGAAGTAGAAAATATTCGTCGACGTACGGAATTAGATATTCAAAAAATACATAAATTTGCATTAGAAAGTTTTTCTAGTGATTTATTACCTGTAATTGATAATCTTGAACGCGCTCTTGAACTTACAAATAAAAATAATCCTGAATTAATACCAATGATTAAAGGAATTGAATTAACATTAAAATCTTTACAAGATGTTATTTATAAATATGGTATAATCATTATTAATGATATTAATGTACCATTTAATCCAGATATACATCAAGCTATAAGTTTAAGTGAATCTAATGATCATCAACCAAATCATGTAATTATGATTATGCAAAAAGGTTATATGTTAAATGGAAGATTATTACGACCAGCAATGGTTATTGTATCTAAAGTTAAAACATAATTATATAATTTTATTTTTATTTTTTAAATAAATTAAATATTTTATAAATATTTTATAAATCCGGAAATTTTATATTTCCGGATTTATATGTTTATTATTAATTATTTTAAAATGATAATTATTTTATAATATATTATTAAATAATTTTTATATTTTTAATTATTTTAATATTTATTTAAATATATATTTTATGCGAAGAGAGGGAATTGAACCCTCAAGTTTTTTTTTAAAAACACTAATACCTGAAATTAGAGCGTTTACCAATTTCGCCATCTTCGCATAATAAAATGATTTATATGTTTTTATTGTGATTGGGGTGGCTAATGGGACTCGAACCCACGACAACTGGAATCACAATCCAGAGCTCTACCAACTGAACTATAGCCACCATAATAATTATAATATAATATATAATATATTTTATATATTATATTTTAAATACGCTCGACAGGATTCGAACCTGTGACTATTACTTTCGGAAAATAATACTCTTTCCCACTGAGTTACGAGCGTATAAAATATATAATATAATATATTTTATATATTAATATTAATTTTGTCTATTATTATTTTTATAATAAAATATTAAATATTTTTTAATTTTTATATATTAATATAATTTATGTAAATTAATATTAATATTAAATAATATTTATTATATAAAAATATTTATAAAATTTAAATAAAATTATAAATAATTTTTTATAATGTTTATAATTTAATTATAATATTATTAATATTTATTAATTGATATTTTATATGATAATTTAATATTCATACTTGTTTATATTAGTATAATAAATTATTTTTTAAGATTATAAATAATAAATTTTAATATAAAGTAATTAATAAAATATTATGATAAAATTATATTTATATTTTATATAATTAAAAATATTTTTTAATTATATAATTTTTTTTATAAATGAATATTATGTTTTAATTATTTTAAATATATATATAAAATATATAAAATTATTTTTATTTTATTCTTTTATTAATTATATATAAAATATATAATTAATATTTGTATATTAATTACATTTTATATAATTTTCGTTTTTATTTCATAAAATATTTTTTATTATAAATTATATAATATAAAATATTAATATATTTAAATAAAAAATTAATTAAAATATTTTAACGAATGAGAAATGTTGATGTCAAAATTTTATAACTCTTCAAGTATTCAAGTATTAAAAGGATTAGATGCGGTACGTAAAAGACCAGGAATGTATATTGGTGATACTGATGATGGAACTGGTTTACATCATATGGTATTTGAAGTTGTAGATAATGCTATTGATGAAGCACTTGCTGGTTATTGTACTAAAATTAATATATTAATACATATAGATAATTCAATTTCAGTAGAAGATAATGGACGTGGTATTCCAACTGATTTACATTTAGAAGAAGGTATATCTGCTGCTGAAGTTATCATGACTATTTTACATGCTGGTGGAAAATTTAATAATAATTCTTATAAAGTATCAGGAGGATTACATGGTGTAGGTATATCAGTAGTAAATGCTCTTTCAGAAAAATTAAAATTAATTATTTATCGTGAAGGAAAAATATATAAGCAGATTTATAATTATGGTAATCCAAAAGCACCATTAAAAGTTATAGGTAAAATAAATCAAACAGGTACTAAAATACATTTTTGGCCAAATTATCAAATTTTTACTAATGTTATTCAATTTGAATATAAAATATTAGCTAAACGTATGCGTGAACTTTCTTTTTTGAATTCTAAAGTATTTATTTATTTAAAAGATCATAGAACTAATGTTGAAGATTATTTTCATTATGAAGGTGGTATTAAAGCATTTGTTAAATATTTAAATAAAAATAAAACTCCAATTCATTCAAAAATATTTTATTTTTCAACTAAAAAAGATAATATTAATGTAGAAATAGCTTTACAATGGAATGATGGTTTTCAAGAAAATGTTTATTGTTTTACAAATAATATTCCACAACGTGATGGAGGTACTCATTTAATTGGATTTCGTACCGCAATTACTCGTACTCTTAATATTTATATAGAAAAAGAAGGATATAATAAAAAATCTAAAATTAATGCTACAGGTGATGATATTCGTGAAGGATTAATTGCAATAGTATCTATTAAAGTACAAGATCCTAAATTTTCTTCTCAAACTAAAGAAAAATTAGTTTCTTCTGAAGTAAAAACTGTAGTAGAAACATTAATTAATGAAAAATTAATAGATTATTTAATGGAAAATCCTATTGATTCAAAAATTATAGTTACTAAAATTATTGATGCAGTACGTTCACGTGAAGCAGCACGAAAGGCGCGTGAGATTACTCGTCGTAAAGGTGTATTAGATTTAGTTGGATTGCCAGGTAAGTTATCTGATTGTCAAGAACGTAATCCAGAATTTTCTGAATTATATTTAGTTGAAGGGGATTCTGCTGGTGGTTCTGCAAAACAAGGACGTAATAGAAAAAATCAAGCTATTTTACCACTAAAAGGAAAAATTTTAAATGTTGAAAAAGCACGTTTTGATAAGATGTTATCTTCGCAAGAAGTTGCAACATTAATCACTGCATTAGGTTGTGGTATTGGTCGTGATGAATATAATATAGATAAATTACGTTATCATCGTATTATTATTATGACTGATGCTGATATTGATGGTTCTCATATTCGTACTTTATTATTAACTTTTTTTTATCGTCAAATGCCAGAAATTATTGAACGTGGTTATATTTTTATTGCTCAGCCTCCATTATATAGAATAAAAAGAGGAAAATATGAGAAATATATTAAAGATGATGATTCTATGCAACAATATTTAATATCTATTGCAATAGAAGGAGCATTTTTACATACTAATAAAAATTATGAAATTTTATCTGGTATATATTTAGAAAAATTAGTTATTGAATATTATAATATACAAAAATTAATTAAAAGTATGGAATATCGTTATCCTATTATTTTATTGAATAAATTGATTGATTATCAAATTTTAAATGAATCTGATCTTAGTAATCAAAGTATAGTTAATCAATGGATTAGTGTATTAGTAACGTTATTAAATAATGAAGAAAAATATGGAAGTTATTATGATTTTATAATAATAAATAATTTAAAAAATAATATTTTTGAGCCAGTTCTTCGTATTAGAACATATGGTGTTTATATGGATTATTTATTAGATTTTTATTTTATTTGTGGTGGTGAATATAAAAAAATATGTGCATTAGGAAAAAAGTTACAAAATTTAATTCAAAAAGGTAGTTTTATTAAACGAAAAGAACGTAGTAAATTAGTAAAAAATTTTTCAGAAGTATTTCAGTGGCTTATGAAAGAAGCACATCGTGGTTTATTATTACAGCGTTATAAAGGTTTGGGTGAAATGAATCCAGAACAATTATGGAATACTACCATGAATCCAAAGATTCGTCATATGTTACGTGTAACTATAAAAGATGCTATTACTGCTGATCAATTATTTACTACTTTAATGGGGGATTCAGTTGAACCACGTCGTGCTTTTATTGAAGAAAATGCTTTAAAAGTTTTAAATATTGATATTTAATTAATTATTTTATATAAATTTGTTGTTATTTTTAATTAATTAAATATCTTTATTATAAGATATGATAAATGATTTTATTTTTTTTTTATAAATTATTGATAATATTAATAATAAATTTATTAATATTATTAATCATATAATTTTAAGAAATATTTTATATTATTTTTATGAATTTATAATTTAAAATTTTACTGTATATATTATATATTATTTATATAATAAATTTATTTTAGTAATAATTTATTTTATTTTTAATTATATTTTATAATGTAATTTAGTGTAATATTCTTATATTATATTAATATTTATATTATATATTATATTTTTATAAATCCATCATAAACATGAGTAGCTGGACCTATCATAAATAATGAATCATTTTTTCCTTTCCAATAAATAGATAAATTCCCCCCTAAAAGTTTTACATGTACTTTATTAGATAATATTTTTTTTTGAATACCTATAGCTACAGCAGCACATGCTCCACTACCACAAGCTTTTGTTTCACCTACATCACGTTCATAAACACGTAGTTTAATACATTTTTTAGTAATTATTTTTATAAATCCAATATTTGCTCGTTCAGGAAAACATTTATTTTTTTCTAAAATAGATCCAATTAATTTTATTTTTTCAGAATTAATATTAGTTACTTGGATAACACAATGTGGATTTCCTATGGATACTATACCAAATAATTTAATATTTAAATTTTTATAAGTATCATTAATTTCTTTTATACTTTGAATAAGATGAAAAGTTATTTTTTTTTTAAAATTTGGTTTACCCATATTAACAGAGATTTTATTATTTTTAATTATATTCATAATTATATTGCCTGTTTTTGTACTCACATGTATTTTCTTTTTTTTAGTTAATCCTTTTTTTTGTACAAAATATGCAAAACAACGTGCACCATTTCCACATTGTGTTACTTCATTACCATTAGCATTAAATATTCGATAATTAAAATCTAATTTAGGATTATTAGATGATTCAACTATTAATAATTGATCAAATCCAATTCCTGTATTTCTATTAGATAGTTTTTTAATTAATTTAGATGAAAATTGGATATTTTGATTAATACCATCTAATATGATAAAATCATTACCTAAACCATGCATTTTGGAAAACCACATATTACATTCTCCAATATTTATTATAATATATAGTATATTAATGTAATTAAAATGTTTTGTTAGTTACTAGTATTTTTTATTAAAGAATTTTATTTATTATATAATTTATTTTTATATAAAATAATAATTATTTATCACTAATTATATCATTCGTGAAAAAAAATAATGGACCTTTTAATCCGCAGTTAGAAAGATTTATTAGTAATATTACAAGTAATATATATTGTAGTTTTTTTTTCATATATATATATTTAAATTTATAATTTATGAATAATATTTTATTATTATAAATAAATAATGTAAATGAAATAGGAATTAGATATGAATAATAGTCAATTTCATCAATTAGCTGATAATTTAATATTTAATATTGAAGAGGTAATCAATAATATTTCTGAAAGTATAGATATTGATTATGAAATTTATGGTAATGTAATGACATTAATTTTTGAAAATAATAGTAAAATTATAATTAATCGTCAAGAATCAATTCATCAAATATGGTTAGCTACTATAACTAACGGTTATCATTTTAATTATTGTGATAATGTTTGGATTTGTAATCGTAGTAAGCGATCTTTTAATGAAATATTTAATAAAGCTGTAAAATTACAAACTAAAGTTATTTTTGATTTAATTAAATAAAAATATATTATATATTAAAATATATATTTATAAATAATTTTATTATTATTTAATATTTTTAAAATCGATATTATAAATATTATTAATTATAATTTTTATTTTTTATTAAATATTTTAAAATAATATTTAATAAAAATCAAATAAATATATTTTTAATATTAGTTTTACATTATAAAATATATATTAATACATAGTATTATATAAAATTTAAAAATTGATATTAATATATATTTTAATAAATTATATAAAATTAAAGGAAAGAAACATGAGTTTTAATTTAATACCATCTGGTAAAAATGTTCCAGAAGATATTTATGTAATTATAGAAATTTCAGCTAATTCTGTTCCAGTAAAATATGAAATAGATAAAAATACAAATACATTATTTGTAGATAGATTTTTACCTACTTCAATGTCTTATCCATGTAATTATGGATATATAAATAATACTATTTCTTTAGATGGTGATCCTATTGATGTATTAGTACCTACAATATATCCATTACAATCGGGTTCAGTTATACGTTCTCGTCCAATTGGTGCATTAAAAATGATTGATGAATCTGGAGAGGATATAAAAATAATTGCTGTTCCACATTATAAATTAACTAAAGAATATAATGACATTAAAAATATAAATGATTTACCGGAATCATTATGTATTAAAATTGTTCATTTTTTTCAGCATTATAAAGATTTAGAAATAAAAAAATGGGTAAAAATTGAAGGTTGGATAGATTCTGAGGAAGCAAAATCTGAAATTTTATCTTCTGTGAAAAGAAAAAATAAATAATATTATTTAAATAATAATATAATATATTTTTAAATTTATTAAATTAAATATATATTTTTAAAATATAAAATTATTTATTATTTATTTAATAATAAAATATAAAATAATATTAATTTATATATTAATATTGTTTTATTATAATATATAATATAAATTATTTAATTTAATATAATATATATTATTTAATTATTTTTATAATTATTTTACATATATTAAAATAAAATAATGTAATTTTATTAATTATTTTATTTAAATTAATTTGTTTTATTTATATACATATCTAAAAATGTTAATTATATAATAATTTTAAGGATTAAAATTTATATATAATTATATTATTATTAATTTAATTATTTACATCGTTTTTATTTTTTTTATAATATGTATTATATTTTTTTATTTATATTAACATTAATTAGGTATAAAAATGAATGATAGCAACCGTATAAAACTTTTGTGGATTAGCTTTCTTTCATATGCATTAACAGGTGCATTAGTAATTATTACAGGAATGGTAATGGAAAATATTGCAAAATATTTTAATGTATCAGTTACAAATATTAGTTATATTTTTACTTTTCTTAATGTTGGTATTTTAATAGCAATTTTTTTTAATTCTTGGTTAATAGAAATTATAACATTAAAATATCAACTATTTTTAGGTTTTATTTTAATGTTGTTATCAATAATTGGATTGATATTAAGTAAAAATTTAATTTTGTTATCTTTTTGTTTATTTATTTTAGGATTTATTAGTGGTATTACAATGTCTATAGGTACTTTTTTAATTACTTATATATATAATGGTCATAAACGTGCTTCACGTTTACTTCTTACTGATTCTTTTTTTAGTATGTCTGGTATGATATTTCCTATAATTACTGCTATGTTATTAGAACATAAGATTAATTGGTATTGGATTTATGTTTGTATTGCATTATTGTATTTAGGTATTTTTATATTAACATTATATACAAGATTTCCTATCTTAATAAAAAAAAATATATATATGAAATCTATATATATTCAAGAACAATGGGGAATTGGAGTATTATTTTTATCTATTGCTGCATTATGTTATATATTAGGTCAACTTAGTTTTATTCAGTGGGTACCAGAATATGTAAATAAATCATTTGGTATGAATATTAATCAAGCTGGAAAATTAATTAGTGATTTTTGGACTTTTTATATGATAGGAATGTGGGTTTTTAGTTATATATTACGTTTTTTTGATTTGCAAAAAATTATTACTATTTTATCTTTGTTATCAACAATTTTTATGTATTTATTTATTAATACTAATCATTCTAAATTTTTAAATTATTATATAATAATTTTAGGTTTTGTTTCTAGTGCAATTTATACTACATTGATTACTTTAGGTTCTTTACAAACTAAAATTACTTCGCCTAAATTAGTTAATTTAATTTTAACTTGTGGTACTATTGGTACAGTATTAACTTTTTTAATCACAACTCCTATTGTAAAAAATCAAGGAATATTAGCAGCATTAAATATTTCTACTGGTTTATATTTTATAGTAGTAATAATGTGTGTATTGTTGGGTTTTGTAACTAAACATCGTCAATATATTAATTAATAATAATAATTATTATAAAATATCATTAATTAATTTATTTATATAAATAATAAAATATTATTTATAGTATATGATATTTTTATAAAAATATAATTATATAAATATTATTATATTTTTAAACATTATGTAGATCTTAAAATTTATTAATTATTGATTTAAAATAGTGATTATTTATGACATTATTATATTTATTATTTGATCCTTTTATATCTTTTGGTTTCATGCGTCGAGCTTTAATTGCGTGTTTAGCATTATCATTAAGTACAACACCATTAGGAGTATTTTTATTATTACGTCGTATGAGTTTATTTGGTGATGCATTATCACATGCTATCTTACCTGGTGTGGCAATAAGTTATTTAATTTATGGTGTATCTCTTATTTCGATAAGTATTGGTGGATGTATTGCAGGTTTTTTAATAGCAATATTATCCAGTTTTGTAAGTCGTCATACATTATTAAAAGAAGATGCTAGTTTTGCTGGTTTTTATCTTGGTTCTTTATCATTTGGTGTAATAATAATATCAATGTATGGTTCAAATATTGATTTATTAAATATATTATTTGGATCAATTTTATTAATAGATTCTAATACTATGTTAATGGTAGGTATAATTGTTAGTTTTTCATTATTAATATCAGCAATCTTATATCGTGCATTAGTTATTGAATCTTTTGATACTACTTTTTTAAAAGTAAATTCTCCAAAATTATTATTTTTAATTAATGGATTATTTTTATTTTTAGTTGTTATTAATTTAGTGGCAGGTTTTCAAATATTAGGTACTTTAATGTCAGTAGGTTTAATGATGGTACCTGCTGCTAGTGCACGTTTTTGGTCATGTAATTTACCAAATATATTAATAATATCAATAATATTTGGTATGATTTCTAGTTTTATAGGTTTAGAGTGGTCATATTATTCTTTATTACCTGCAGGTCCAACAATTGTTTTAAGTGCTAGTATAATATTTTTTATTTCGATTTTATTTGGAAAATATGGAAGTATATACCCTTATATTAATTTTAAAAAATATTTCAATAAATAATTAAAATAAATTATATAAAATATTATATTAAATTTTTAATATGTTTAATGATATTAATCATTTCTAGTGCTGCTAAAGCAGCTTCAGAGCCTTTATTTCCTAATTTTGTACCAGCACGTTCTATAGCTTGTTCAATATTATCTGTAGTAAGTATACCAAAAGTAATAGGTATTTCAGTATTTAAAGAAATATTACAAATTCCCGCACTAGTTTCATGTGCTATATGTTGATAATGTGTAGTATTTCCACGAATAATAGTACCTAACGCAATAATTGCATCATATTTATTTGTAATAGCTAATAAACGTATAATTAATGGTAATTCATATGAACCAGGTATCCATACTATAGTAATATTTTCTTCTTTAATTTGACCAATACGTTTTAAAGTATCACAAGCACCTTGAAGAAGATTTTTGTTTATAAAATTGTTAAAACGTACAATTGCAATTGCAATATGTGCATCTGGATTAATAATATTACCTTCAATAATTTTCATGTTATTTTCTTAAAAAAAATTAATATTTAAAATTAATATTATTTTATCATATTATTTATATTATATATACTATAAAATTTATTTTTATTTTAATAATTAGATAGTTTATTAATATAATTAAATATATAATAATATTATAAATATTAATTAAATAAAATTTATATAATTTAATATAAATTAATAAAAAGTAAATTATATTATATTTTTTAAATAAAGGAATAAAAATATGAGTATTACTGATACTATTGTAGCACAAGCTACTCCTATTGGACGTGGAGGTATTAGTATTTTACGTATTTCTGGAACGGAAACTAAAAAACTTGCTTTAATTTTATTAGGTAAATTACCTAAACCACGATATGCTAATTATCTTTCATTTTTTGATATTAATGGAAAAATATTAGATAAAGGTATTGCATTGTGGTTTCCAGCGCCAAATTCATTTACAGGAGAAGATGTTTTAGAATTACAAGGTCATGGTGGATTAGTAATTGTTAATTTATTATTAAAATGCATATTATCACAATCTAATGTACGAATTGCTCATCCTGGTGAATTTTGTAAGCGTGCATTTATAAATAATAAACTAGATTTAACACAAGCAGAAGCTATTTCTGATTTAATTGATGCTCATTCTGAACAAGCAGCTAAATCAGCAATAAATTCATTACAAGGAAACTTTTCTACTTTAATTAATAAATTGGTAAAGAAACTTATAAACTTAAGGATTGATATAGAATCAGAAATTGATTTTCCAAATGAAAAAACAAATTTTTTATTTATTAAAAAAATTGCAATGAATTATAACAGTATTTTAATAAATTTAGATAAAATTTATTATGAAGCAAATTGTAGTAGTATTTTACGTGAAGAAAAAAAAATAGTAATTATTGGTAAACCAAATTCAGGTAAATCTACTATCTTTAATTTATTAATTGGATATAATACAGCAATTGTGACAGATATTCCTGGTACTACACGTGATATATTACGTGAATATATTAATATTGATGGTATACCATTATGTATTATAGATACTGCTGGTTTACGAAAATCAAATAATAAAATTGAAAAAATTGGTATTAATTATGCTTTAAATGAAATAAAAAAAGCCAATATAATATTATTGGTAATAGATAGTACTACTACTATTTTTACTGATTCAACAAAAATGTTATTAACTTTAAAAAAATATATTTCTAAAGATTTATCTATTATTATTATACGAAATAAAATTGATATAACTCATGAAACCTCAAAAATAGTAAAATTAAATAATTATCCATTAATTTATTTATCTGCTTATACAGGTGAAGGTATAGATTTATTAAAGAATTATTTAAAAAAAAATATAAATTTAAATAATAATACAGAAAATAATTTTTTAGCAAGACAACGTCATTTAGAAGCATTAAAGAAAGCAAAAAATTATTTAATTAAAGGTAAAAATTATATACAAAATATTTATACATATGATTTATTAGCTGAAGAACTAAGATTAGTACAACAAGAATTAAATAAAATTACTGGTAATTTTACTTCAGATAATTTATTAGAACGTATTTTTTCAACATTTTGTATTGGAAAATAATATTGTTAAATTATAATATTTGTTTAATTAATTTTATTTTAAAAAAATAATTATTAATTGTTGTTTTTTATATGTTTTTTTTCTTCATAAGTATATATATCTAATATTTTTTTAGTAATTAAACCCGCTTCAATTTCACGCAGTGCAATAATAGTATGTTTATTATTTTCTTTAGGAATAAGTATATTTTTTCCACCAGTTTGAATTTGACGTGCTCTACGTGCAGCAACTAATACTAAATCAAAGCGATTGCCAATTTTTTCTACAGCATATTGAACGGTAACACGTGCCATATTAATATTACTCCATAAATAGTAAATAAAAAATAAAATATAATTATTAATAATATATTTATATAGATATTAATTTATTAATTAAATTATTATTTATTAATAATTGATAATTTAAACGTAAACGTTCAGCACGAATAATTGTTTTTAAATTAAATAATGTTAAATTAAAATTATCATTAATAATTAAATAATCATATTCTATATAATGTATCATATCATTGATAGCTTGTGTCATACGTTCTAAGATAATATCTTTTTTATCTTGTTTACGATGAAATAATCGTCTATTTAATTCTTCTTTTGATGGTGGTAAAAGAAAAATACTACATACTTTTGATATTTCTGATCGTATTTTTTTTGCTCCTTGCCAATTAATATCTAAAAAAACATCTGAACCTGTTGATAATATTTTTTTAATTAAAGTACGTGAAGTACCATAATAATTTCCAAAGACTATAGCATATTCAATAAATACATTTTTTTTAATCATATGGAGAAATAATTTTTTTGAAATGAAAAAATAATGTTTACCATTATATTCACCTGGTCTAATTTTACGAGTAGTATATGAAATAGAAATTTTTATATTACATAACGATTGAGTTTTTAATAAAGCTTGAATAAGACTTGATTTTCCTGTACCACTGGGAGCAGAAATAATATAAAGTGTACCATGATTCATAATAGTTATCATTAATAAATAATTTATAAATTTTAAATAATAAATATAATTTTATTTTTAAAATAAATCATATGTTAAATATAATATTTATATTTATTGTATTATATTAATAATAAAAAAAATTAAAAAATAATATTTAATCATTAAGTTAATTTTTATTTTATTTTTTAATTTAAATATTATATAAAATTGTATTAAAAATAAATAATTTATAAATATAAATTTCATAATTATATAAAATTAATATAATATTTTTAAAAATATTTATTTATAACTATTATTATATTATAATATATAATATATATGAAATAATTTATTTAAATATTATTATCAATAATATAATTTAATATATTATTGATAAGTTATAGTAAATGAAGCATTGCTATTAGCATTACCTGGTTTGATAAATTTTTCTATTTGATAATATCTTGCTTTTAATACAATATTATAATTATTTTTAAATTCATTAAAATTTATTGGAATTTCTGATCCAAGAAATAATGGAATATTATTATATAATAATTGTATACCAATACCACATGCTACGCTATTAGTATGGCATTGATTAGAATTATTTATTTTTAGAATTCCTTTTGATGCATCTTCTATGATACCATCAACTTGTATACTTACATGTGTACTTGTATTACAATTTAAAGGAATGATAATATCTTTAGTATGATCTGAACTTGGCCAACTTCCTATACCTTTAAAATCATTTTTTTCTATTACACCCATATTAATGGTTTTAATTGTATTAGTAATATTACAAGTTAATGTTGTTATATTAAAAGGATTTATAAAAATATTAGATTCTGGATAATACCAATTATTATGGTTATTACGTAAAATAAAAGAAGCTACTTTTAATGAATTTATTCTCCCAGAACCCGTAATATCTGCTATTTTATAAAAATTAATCATTACTCTTCCATTTAATGGCTGTTCAATAAATTGAGCATGATTTATTGAACATAATATATGATTGTTAGGATTACCATCAGCAGTATCAGTACCATCTACCCAATTAGATGATCCTATACAATTATTATCTAATATTGCACCAATACTATATCCAATACCTATAATATTAGTATTATATACTCTATGACCATTAATAATAGTGATATATTCTCCAAATGCTTTAATTCCTATTTCTTGAGAATTTAATTTTGAATTAAAAGAATTATTGCAATAATAACTTGAAAAATTATTAGATATTAATTGATTTCCAATTTGTGAACCGATTGGAAGATCATATGGAATAGTAATATCTGGTGAATGTATGATTGTTGTTTCTGTAACAGTATTGCATTGATAAGCTTTTGTATTAATAGATAATAATATTATTAATAATAAATATAATTTAAAATATTTCATAAATTATTTTACTCAAGTTAATAACATCTCGTGGTTATAGTATTAAGAAATTTATTAGATGGTTTTATATGATACATTGCTTTACAATTACCTTTATTCCAAGTAATTTTTACTATACCTTTTGATGGTACACCACTAAGATACACTTGTTTATGATCATTTACTATACCAGATATTATTGAAGAATTATGATTTATATAAGCAGATGCTCCAAAAGGAATATTATTATTTTTTAAAGTTAAAAATAATTTTTTTCCTAAATAAGTAGAAAAATTAGCTATTACTAAAGCTCCATGAGTTGGGGTTACAATATTTGTATCATTAAGAATATCTATATTTTTCGGTAAATTAGTAGTATCTATAGTAATTTTATTTTTATGATAATGATTAATATTAGGAATAATTGCATAACCTTTATTATTAGTATAAATATTTGTATTATTTATTTTTACATGACTAGCTTGTGGAGCTCTAATTAATGCAATAGTTTCACCTATTGCTTGAGAAAATGTAATACCATATGGATGTATAATAATACCACCTGTAGCATTAAAATGAATTTTATTTTGATTTTTTAAATAATTATAACCTATTTGATATTCACCAATACTAGTTTTATAATTTATTAATGCATTTATATTAGATATTATTTTTTTTTGTTTTATATAATTTTTTTGTAGATAATAAGTAATATTATTATTTTTTAAAACAGTACCAGACAATCCAATTAATGAAGATTTATTAAGATTATGATTGATATTGTTAGATAAATATAAATAACTATTTGAAATAAAATTATGTAATGGAATTTGTACATTTAATGAAATCATTTTATCAAAATTTTTATTTTTTGTTTGTTTTGTATAAGAATAATTAATGGAATAATTAATTGAATTAATATTATTATTATAATTAAAATTTATATTTTTTTCTTTTTCGTTTTTTTTCCAATATTGTTTTTGATAAGTTGAAAGATGTATATTTCCATATTTTCCAAGTAATTGATTAATATTTATTTGTATTTTACTACGTTGATTATTTTTATTGTTTAACAAGTCATTGGGATAATATTTTATATTTTGTTTTTTTATGTTATTAATATAATTGTTTGCTTCATTAAAATTATAATAATTTAAGTTGGAATATTTATACCCCGCTATACTAAAAGTAGTACCAATAACAGGTATATATTTAGAATATTGAAAACGAATAGAAGTTCCTTTTTGTTTTTGATAATTAAATTTGGTATTAGAAAAAGTTATATCTAATGATGTAGCTCCTAATAATTTAAGATCTTTACCTATACCTATATTAGTTGCAATATAATTATGTGAAATAATAGTTCCTCCATATAATGTTGTGGAAAAAGGAAAACCATATATTCCAGTAAGTTGAATAAAATTAGGATGTTTAGATTTTTTATTAATTAAATAATATTTTCCAATCATAAAAGAATATTTTAAATGTCCTTCACGTTGCATAATTGGTACAGCTGAAAAAGATTGTATAAAATTATATTTACTTCCATCTGTTTCATGTATGGTAATAAATAAATCTCCGTTAGAAGAAGTAGGATATAAATTATTTATAATAAATGGTCCTGGAGAAACATATGCATTCCAAATAATATTATTATTTTGACGAATAATTATTTGAGCATTACTTTTTGCTATACCTCTAATAACAGGTGCAAATCCTTGCTTATTTTCTGGTTGCATACTTTCATCAGAAAATATTTGTATGCCACGAAAAGGAAAACTATTAAATATATTAGATGATGAATAATTTTCTCCAATTAAACATTGACTCTTTAAATATTTAATATCATGTTGTAAATAAGTACTAATATTTTTTTTATAAGTATTATTTTTATTATTAGTAAATATTATATAATTTCGTAAATGCCAAGATAACAAATTAATTCCACTACGTAAATTAAGATATGAATTATAATTATTTTTTTTATTATATATATTCCAGGAATTATCTCCAGAGTAGTTATAATTTAAAAATAACATATTTAATCCATCGTCCCATTCTTTTGGATTAGTATTATTTTGTATATTTATATATATATATTCTTTGGGAATAGTAATATATAATTTTTGTTCATTAATATTGAAATTAAATGTTATGTTTTTAAAAATTTTATTAATATCATTAATAATATCATTTTTTTTTAAATACATAAAATTTAAATTAGCATTTTCTTTAATACCAAAATTCATATAATCATTTTTTTTTAATAAAGGAATTAATGTATTTTTATTTAATATAAATTTAATTAACATATTTTTTATATAAATACCATTAATATATATTTTAGTAATATAAATTCCTGGTATTTTTTTTTTAAAATTATTAAAATTAGATATATCAATGTATTTATTTTTATAATTATTCATTTCTAATGACCAAGGATCAAAATAATCATTAGCTAATATATATTTTGAATAAATAATAAAAATAAATAATATATTGAATAAAAGACATAATAATAACCAAAATATTTTTTTTGGCATAAAAACTCCTATAGTTTTACACTATAGAATTACAAGTTTATTTTTTTTTCTGGGTAAATTCCGCCAAAATCGTTAATTGCTCTCCAACAAATTTTAGTATCAGAAAATACAGATATATTTAATGGTATTTCATGTTTAGGTAATACCATAGGTGGTTTTTTAAGTATAATATTATTTATTTTTACATCATAAAGAGACACACTAAAAGGTGTTGGGTTATAAATATAAAGTAAATTATTTTTTTTAATAAATTTTAATTTTTGATAAGCTTTAGTAACATCACCAATAATTCCATTCGGTCTATAAAAAATTTTCATACGATTTTTTACTGATAATAATAATGCATTCGTTATATTACGATTAGTAGAAGGTATTATTTTAATATTTAACCAATATACTGATTCAATGTTTTGAGGTAATGGTTTTCCAGTATAAATAATACGAATAGAATTTTGAGTATATGGATCTAAACGAAAAAGTGGAGGGGTAGTAATAAAAGTTTCATTATTATCATAAATATCTATTTTTTTATTTACCCAAGATTGAATTAAATATGGTGTATTATCTAAATTGTTTATACTAATATTAGTTTGTGTATCATTTGCGTTATAAATTATACGTGATCCACCAATTTGTATACCAGTAGCATTACTATAATCAATAATAGAAAATAAAAAAATAAAAAAAAGATAAATAATTGTTTTATAAAACATTTTTATATTGATAATATATTAATTATAAGTGATAGTAAAAGATACATTAGAATTTGCTTTACCAGTAGTAACAGGTATGTTTGTAGCAAAATATTTAGCTACAAATTCTAAAGTATTAGTTATAGAAGGTAATAATGAAATTTCTTTTGTTATAGAGGTATTAATAGGAATTTGCATTTTATTATTTTTATCATAAATTGCTATACCAATATTATTTGCTTCTTGATCAGGATGTAATTTTAATATTGTATTATTATCTGGATGAGTTATACCATTAAAGTAAATTTTAGCTGATGTTATTGAATCTGGACAATTAGTTAATATAATATTAAATGGTGCATATGATGCAGTAGAACCTATATTAGTAAATTCTTTAATAGATACAGATCCTAAAATAATAGTTTGATTAATAGATGAAGTAGAAATAATGCATGCTGAATCTATAATACTGCCTTGAAAATTAATTTTTCCATCTTCTGCATGTAAAATATTTATTATAATATGAAGAATAATAATTTTTAAGAAAAAAATCTTAAATTTCATAATAATCTCTAAGTTATATTATTATATAAAGTAAATAATACACTATTTTATAAAATTTAATTTTAATATTAATTTATTTTTGAAAGAAAATAATATATAATTTATTTATTATATTTAATAATATATAATATATTTTAATTTATTTTATATTCAGTTAAATAACTATATGAATAATATAATTATATTGATTTATTTTATATGTATCTAAAACATAGATTTACCATAATCCATTGGTGATATATTAAAATAAGTTGCAATAGTTTGACCTATGTCAGCAAAAGTTTTACGATGACCAAGTGAACCAGGTTTTATTTTTTTTCCATATATAAGAATTGGAATATTTTCACGAGTATGATCAGTGCCAATCCATGTTGGATCACAACCATGATCAGCAGTGAAAATAATAATGTCGTCATTTTGTATTTGTTGTATTAGTTCTGGTACACGACTATCAAATAATTCTAATGCAGTAGCATAACCTGCGATATCACGACGATGACCATATAATGAATCAAAATCAACAAAATTAGTAAATACAATAGTATTATGATTAGCTTTATTTATTTCTATTAAAGTAGCATTTAATACATTATTAATACCTATAGCATCTATTTTTTTAGTAATACCAATATTACTAAATATATCAGAAATTTTACCAATAGATATTACTTTTCCATTTTTTTCATCTATTAATTTTTTTAAAACTGTATGAGATGGTGGTTTTATAACAAAATCATGTCGATTTCCAGTACGTTGAAAATTATTTGGTGTATCACCTAAAAAAGGGCGAGCAATAACACGACTAATATTATAATTATCTATAGTTAATATTTTACGTGTTATTTTACATAATGAATATAGATTATTTAAACCAAAAAATTTTTCATGACAAGCAATTTGAAATACTGAATCAGAAGAAGTATAAAAAATTGGTTTTTTAGTTTTTATATGTTCTATTCCAAATTTATTAATAATATCTATTCCAGAAGAATGACAATTTCCAAGATAACCTGATAAATTAGCATATTTTATTAGTTTATATAATAAATTTTCTGGAAAACTATAATTTATATTTTTAAAATATCCCCATTCACAAAGTACTGGTACACCAGTTATTTCCCAATGACCTGATACAGTATCTTTACCATAAGATAATTCACTAGCATAAGCATATGCACCGATAATTTTTATATTTTTATTAAATCCTTTTGGAAATTTACCTGTAGAAGCTTGTGCTGCTTTACCTAATCCAAGACGATTTAAATTAGGTAATTTTAATATACCATATCGACCAAAATTAGCTTCATTACGTGCACAAACTTCTGCAATATGTCCTAAAGTATCTGCTCTTTGATCATTAAAGGGTTTAGAATTAATATTATTTCCAATACCAAATGAGTCTAATACTATAATAAATATACGTTTCATTGATACTTCCTATATTTTATTTTTTTAAATATCAAAGAAAATTATTTATATTATTAATTTTAATTTAATTAAAAATTAATTAGTATATTTTTTAAAAATATATTGAATTTTAAATTATATAATGTTTATTATGAATGATTATTATTTATTTTATTATTTATATTTTAAATATATACAATATGATTTTATTTTATAAATTTTAGAAAATAAATAATTTTTATTGAATATTTTTATATTTATTAAATATAAATAATTTAGTTTTTTAAATTAGAGTTGATCGATAAGCCGGGTTCTGTTATAAACAGTCATTTTTCTAGATTAGTAATCACTCACTAATTCAAGCAGCTTACCCAGATTCAGTACGAGCAATACATATAAATCTCTATTTAGCTTTGCTCCAAGTGGAGTTTACCATGCCATATTCTGTTACCAGATATGCGGTGTGCTCTTACCACACCATTTCACCCTTACCTATATTTTTTTGATAAATTTTATTATAAAATATTGGTGGTTTATTTTCTGTTGCACTAGTCGTAGATTTACATCTCCCAGGTATTACCTGGCACTTTGCTCTATGGAGCCCGGACTTTCCTCTCCTTTATTTTTTTAAAAAATATAAAAGCAGCGACTGTTTGATCAACTCTATTAATAAATAATATTGTAAAGTATTTAATAAGTCAATTGTTTTGTAATGTAATTAAATATAGTATAAAAATTATTTATTATTTTAAAATTTTTATATTTTATTTTTAAAATATTTTACAATAATATTATTTATTTTAAATTATAAAATTATTATAAAATAATATATAATTTTTATTTAAAATTATATATTATTTAATTTATTAATATTTTTAAAATATTTAATTTCATATTTTTATATAAAATATTGTTGGATAATTTATGTTTTTTTTAATATTTATTTTAAATAAAAAAAAATATTTTAAGTTTTTTTATTTGATTTTTATTATTATATTTTTTTTTATTTCAATAGGTTGTAAAAATGTATTACCATATGTAATACCTATAAATATGCAAAATAAAATTTGTATTAATTCAGATTATTATTTATTAGCATCACAAAAATGTAATTTTAAAAATAAAGTTAATTGGCAATTACTTGCTATTCGTGCATTGTTATATGAAGGTAATTATATTAAAGCATATAATGAATTATCATTATTACCTCAAGATCTGAATGATTTACAATTATTAGAAAAAAATCTTTTAATTTTTGAAATTGATTTTGCTTTAAAAAATAATAATTTTAATAAAAAAAAATTAAATTATTTTAATAATAATTTTTTATTAGTAAATAAGTGTTTGAATGATAATTCAAAATTAATTACTGTTAATGAAGATGATGATTATTTATTATTAATTCGTTCTTATATTAAAGAAGAATCTTTATTAGTTGATCAAGCACGACAAAATAATTTAGATTTAACTTGGCAAACATTATTAAAGTTAGTTTCATATGATATTAATAATATAATTATTGATTCTAATGAAAATATATTAAAAGGGTGGTTAGATTTATTAAAAATTTATTGGGATTATAAACAAGATTTAGCATTATTTAAAATAAAATTAGAAAGTTGGAAAAATAGATATCCATATCATCCAGTAACAAAAACATTACCTACTGTATTAGTTAATAAATTTAATTTTATTAATAATGCTAATTTAATTATTGCGTTATTTCTTCCATTATCTGGTCAAGCTAAAATATTTTCTGATGCTATTATTCAAGGTTTTGAAGCGGCAAAAGAAGATTTTTTAGCAAAAACATCTATTCCATTAACATATGAAACAAATATTTTTAATAAAATAATACAGTTTTCTAAAAATCTTAATTTTAATAATATAATAAATACTGTTTTATCACCTTTAGATTTAGCAAATATTTCTAAATCAACAGTTGATGTATTACCATTTATAGATAATATACAATTAAAGATATATGATACTACTAATCAATCATTAGAATTTTTATTGGATCAAGCACAAAAAGATAATGTCACATTAGTAATTGGTCCATTATTAAAAGAAAATGTTAATCAATTATTTAATATTAAAACTTCATTAAAGATACTTGCATTAAATCAACCAGAAATATTGAATAATAATTCAAATATTTGTTATTTTTCATTATCACCAGAAGATGAAGCACGTGATGCTGTTCATCATATTTGGGATCAAAAAAAACGTAAACCATTATTATTAGTTCCAAATGGATCTTTTGGTATTCGTATTATTAATTCTTTTTATAAAGAATGGATAAAATTAGGTGGTCAAACAGTATTATTTCAAAATATTGGTTCTATAGATGAATTACGTAAAATTGCAAATAATGGTAGTTTTAAATTAAAAGGTATACCTATTTCTGTATTACCTAATAATATGATAGAATCAATTTCTTCTACATTTTTAACTAAAGAACAAGAAATATTTAATAATGATATTGATTCAATTTATATTATAGCTACTTCAGATCAATTAATTATAATAAAATCAATGATTGATTCAATTATAAGTTTACATGAAAAAATAGCAATATATGCTAGTTCACGTAGTTATACAGGTGGAAATGATTTAGATTTTCGTTTAGAAATGGAAGGTTTACAGTTTAGTGATATGCCATTTTTTTTAGATTTTAAATCAGAATTTTTTAAAAAAGCTATGTTAAATTTTAAAAATAATTATTCATTAATTCGTTTATATGCTATGGGAATAGATTCTTGGATATTATCTCAACAATTTATTAAATTTAATTATATTCCTTTAATATCTATTAAAGGTGTTACTGGTACTCTTATGACATTACCTAATTGCGTAATTAGTAGAAAATTATTTTGGTTAAAATATGAAAATGGAATAATAGTTCCTGTATAATAAAATATAATATATAAAATAACAATTACTTATAATTTACTTATTTATATTAAAATATAAATGTATTTATTATTTTTAATATATAATTAATATATTAATTATTATTAATGAATATAAAATATAAAAATAAAATTTATTATAAATATAAATATTATAATTTATAGTATAGTTATTATAATAAAAAATTATCATAAATTTATAAAAAAAATAATATGTTATTAAATAATAAAAATTTAAATAATTATATTGTTAAATACTTATATAATTTATTAAAATAGATAAAAATTTTAAAAAAAAATATAATAATATATTTAAGTATTTTTATATATCCATGCAGTAAGTAAACGAAAAGATATAGCTAGAATTACTGGACCAATAAATACACCAATTAAACCAAACGCTAATAAACCTCCTATTACTCCTGATAAAATAAGAATCATTGGTAAATCAGCACCCATACGAATTAGAATTGGTCGTATGATATTATCTAATATAGTAACTATGCTACTCCATATAATTAATATTATAGCGCAAGTATTATCTCCATTCCAATATAACCAAATAATTGCTGGTATTAATATTAATAATGGTCCTAATTGCGCTACACATAAAATAAATATTAATATTGTTAACCAGGTAGCAGCAGGAATACCACTTATTGCTAATCCAATACCACTTAAAATTGATTGTATTAATGCTGTAACTATTACACCTAATGCTACTGCACGAATTGCTTGTCCACTAAGTAATATTGTATTATCACTATTTTTTATACCTAAACGTATTGCGAGATTACGAATTCCAAGTGCTAATTTTTCACCATGTATATATAATATTGTACTAAATAGTAACATTAATATGCAATGCAGAAATAAATGACCAATATGTATTATTTGTGTGATACACCAAGTAGCAGTTTTTCCAAAATATGGTTGTATTTTTATTAATAAATCAGATCCATTAGTATTAACTAATATATAATAACTATTATAAATTTTTTCACCTATTATAGGTAAAGATTGTAACCATTCTAGATTAGAAAAATGTAATTTTTTTAATGTAATAATCCCAGAAATAAGTGAACTACTATTATTAATTAAGCTATAAATCATTAAAGAAATTGGTAAAATAAATAATAAAATAAGTAATAACATCATACTAGTTACAGCTAGTAAACGATTATTCCATAAAATATTTTGTAATTTAATTAATAATGGCCAAGTTGCAATTACAACAATTACAGCCCAAGTGAATCCTAGAATAAAAGGTTGAATAACCCAAAAATTAGCAATAATCATAATTACAATAAATAATATATTAAAAATAATTTTTGGTACATTATTTAATTGTTTTAATTTTATCATTAATAAAATCTCTTTTTATTTTCTTTGTTTATTTTAAATATTATATTATAGATAAAAAATAAATTTTATTTTTTTTATTTTAAAAAAAAATATAATTAATATATTTTAATTTTTTTATTTTAATATTTTTAGTATTTATTTAAATTTAATTAGGTTAATATTAAAATATTTTAATTAAAATTTATTTATTTTAAATATTATATTTTATATTTTAAAATTATTTTTAGATTTATTTAGTAAATTTATATATAAAATTTTTAAAAAATTATTTAGTTTTATTATTAATAAATAATATTAACAGGAGTTAATGTGACAAAAAATTATTATGATATTACATTAGCAATGGCTGGAATTAGTCAGTCGGTAAGATTAGTTCAACAATTAGCAAATAAAGGTAAATGTGATCATGAAGCATTTTATACTTCATTAAGTAGTATATTACCATTAAATTCTCCTTCTACGTTAGCAGTATTTGGTGGTAAAGAATCTAAATTAAAAATTGGTTTAGAAACTTTAATGAGTGTTCTTAATATTAATAATATAGGAATAGGTGCTGAATTAACTCGTTATACGTTAAATTTAATGGCATTAGAACGTAAGTTATATAATAATAAAAATGCTATAGATATATTGAGTAAACGTCTTAATCAAGTTGAACATAAATTAATAGATTTAAATTTTGAATCAGATATTATTATTAATGAATTAGCTAAAATATATATTGATGTTATTAGTCCGATTGGACCTAAAATTGAAATTATTGGTTCAGCATCAATTTTAAGAAATTCATATATGCAAGCAAAAATTCGTAGTATTTTATTAGCAGGTATTCGATCTGCTGTTTTATGGAAACAAGTAGGAGGTAATCGTATTCAACTTATTTTTTCTCGTCATCACCTTATTAATCAAGCAAAAAATATTTTATTAGATTTTTCATAAATTTTAAATTTTATTTAAAATATTAATATATTGAATTATGTAATTTTTAAAAATTATATGAATTCTAAATAATTTTTATATAAATAATTTTTATATTTTAATTTTATGTTTTTTTTAATAACATATATATACTAAAAACAAAAAATATAATATTAGGTAAAATTACATTTAATAATGGTGGTAAATTATATATTAAACCTAATTGTCCAAAGATTTTATTTAATGAATAACATAATAAACCTAAAATTATTCCAATTAAAATACGAATATTTATTGATATACTTTGTAATGGACCAAAAACACAAGATAATGCCATTAACATCATAACAATAATAGAAAATGGTGAAAAAATTTTTTTCCATAGATTTAATTGATAATATTTTGTGTTTTGATTATTATGTTTTAAATATTGAATATAATGATATATTTTTTTAATAGAAATTGAATTAGGATTCAACGTTGTTAGAATTATTTCTTCTGGAGTAAGATTTGTTTTCCATTCATCAAGTAATTTTTTTTTATTAATTATTTTTTTTTTATTAATTAAGTGAAAATTATTAACTTTAGATAATATCCATATTTTATTTTTAAAATTAGCAGTATTAGCATAACGTATGGTTTCTAAGTTTCCTAAATGATTAAAATGATAAATATTTATACCAAATATTTCATTTTTAGTATTAATATGATCAATATATATAAAATCATTTTTATCTTTGATCCATAATTTATTTTTTATAGAGAGAAGAGAATTATTATATAATTGTTGTAAACGAAAATTATGTGCTATTTTATCGCTATATGGTACTATCCATTCACTGATAATCATAATTATTAATATAAATGGAATAGCAGTTTTTACTACTGATTTAGAAATCTGCATACGAGTAAAACCAGAGGCTTGCATTATGATTAATTCATTATATGTTGATAATTGACCTAAACCAATTAATGTACCAATTAATACTGACATTGGTAAAAAAATTTCAATATCTTTTGGTATACTAAGTAATGTAAAAAATTCTGCTTTTACTGTAGTATAAGTACCTTGTCCTATTTTACGTAATTGATCAATAAATTTAATAATACTAGATAAAGATATTAACATTAATAATGTAATAATTACATTATAAAAAATTATTTTACTAATATATCGATCTAATATATTAAACATTAAATGATTTTTTTAGATAAAAACGAAATTTACGTATTAATATAGTATTCCATAAATTTAATAATAATATTAAAATAAAATAAATAAAATTTACTCCCCATAACCAAAGTATTGGATCTAATTTTTCTTTAATAGTTTTTGAATGTAATGTAGTTTGTAATAAGAAAAAAAATAAATATAATAATATAGCAAATAAAATATTTAATATATTTCCTGTTCTTGGATTTATTAAGCTAACTGGAACAGCTAATAATGCCATTAATATTACTGAAATAACTAATGTTAAACGCCAGTGTAATTCAGCACGTATATTTTGATTTTTTGATTTCCAAAGTGATTTTATTAACATTTGTTCTGAATTATCATTAATATTATTTAATGTAATTTTCTTATATTGAATAAATATTTTATAATCATTAAAATTAGTAATATTAAAATTATGTAATAATTTAGTACATTCAAAACTAGTTCCTTTATTTAAAATAATGATTTGTGAACCATCTTTTTTAAATTCAATTTTTCCATTTTCTGCAGTTATTATAGATGGAAAATTAATATTATTTGATTGAAATTGTGCTAAAAATATTTTATTTAATTTATTATTTTTTATATTTTTTATAAAAAAAATGATGTTTCCATTTTTTAATGATTTAAATTGCCCTTCTGTTAATCCAGAATAATTTAAATTACTTTTTACTTCATTAATAATAATACTTTGATAATTATAAATAATAGGACTAATTATAAATATATTTATAAAAGCTATAACAGCAGTAAACATTGCCAATAACATTGCAGGAATTATTAAAATTTTATAATGCAACCCACAAGAATACATAATAGTAATTTCACTATCTGCATATAATTTTCTTAATGTTAATAAAATACTAAGAAATAAACTTAAAGGAAGAATAAGTTGTATTATTTTTGGTATATTAAATAATAATAAAAAAAATGTTAATTTTGTTGAAATATTATTATTTATTGTATCATCTAAAATTCTTATTAAATTTTGAAAAAAAAATACTAAAAATAAAATTAATAAAATAAAAATTTGATTTTTTAATATTTTTTTTGTTAAATATTTTAAAATAATATTTTTTTTATTTTTAAAAAAATATTTTTTATAAAAAAAAATTTTATTTATCATTTTTTTTAATTATAAAATAATATTATGTAATATAGATTTTTATACTTATTAATAATATTTATTAAAATATAAAATATAAACATAATATTTTATTTAATAAAATTGGTGGGAGCTAATTAGCTACATCCCAGCACAAACATTATTTGTTTTGGTTGCTTCTTTCCAGATCTAACCAAGTAAACAAATTAGTATTGCGGGAGAACCAATAAAGCTCCCATTTAGTTTAATAAATTAAATAAATTTATATTAAAATAAATTTATTTTAATAATATATTATTATATTATATATTATCATTGAATTATAATATATACAAATTTATTTTTAATAATTAATATATTAAAATAATTGAATTTAGTTAAACATATAAAAATTATATTTTAATTATTTAATTTCTAATCCAGATTTTTTTAATAAAAATTGAGATAATAAAGATACAGGACGACCTGTAGCTCCTTTTATTTTTCCAGTATTCCAAGCTGTACCGGCAATATCAAGATGTGCCCAAATATATTTTTTAGTAAAATGTGATAAAAAACATGCTGCAGTTATAGCCCCTCCTCCTTGTTGATTACTAATATTAGTTATATCAGCAAAATTTGAATTTAATTGCTCATAATATTTATTAAATATTGGTAAGCGCCACACATAATCATGAGTTATATTACCTGCAAGAATTAATTCTTTTACTAAAGAATTATTATTTGACATAAGACCAGTAATATTTTTTCCTAATGCTACAACACAAGCTCCAGTTAATGTAGCAATATCTATTACTAATTCTGGATTAAATTGTTTAACATAAGTAAGAACATCACATAATACAAGACGACCTTCAGCATCAGTATTAAGTATTTCTATAGTTTTACCTGACATAGTAGTAATTATATCACCTGGACGATACGCAGAAGAACTAGGCATATTTTCACATCCAGCTAATATACCGATAATATTTAAAGGTAAATTTAATTTTACAGCAACATGCATAATACCATATACAGTAGCAGCACCACACATATCAAATTTCATTTCATCCATATTTTTAGAAGGTTTAATAGAAATTCCTCCAGAATCAAAAGTTAAACCTTTACCAATTAAAATAATAGGTTTATTATTTTTTATAGGATCTCCTTGATATTTTATTACAGACATTAAAGATTCATTTTTTGATCCAGAACCAACTGATAAATAAGCATTCATTTTTAGTTTTTTCATTTGCTTTTCATTAATAATATCAGTAGTAATAGAAGTATTAAATTTTTTTGAAAATTTATATGCTTGTGATGCTAAGTAATTAGAATTACAAATATTTGGTGGTAAATTACTAAGATCTTTAGCTATTTTTATACCAGATGTTATTGCTATACCATGTTGAATAGCATATCTACCATTTGTTAATTCATAATCATTTTTTGCATTAAATGTTATTTCTTTTAATAAATTATTTGATTTTTTTTTATGATTTTTTAATTGGTCAAAAGTATATAAATTTTCCATAATAGTATCTATTATTTGTCGTATATTCCAATAGATATTTTGATTTTTTATTTTTAATTCATTAAGAAAACAAATCACTTTTGTTGAATTAGTATTATTTATTGTATTAATAGTTTTTTTAATTATTTTTCTAAATAAATATTCATTTAATTTTTCTTCTTTTCCACAACTAACTAAAAGAATACGTTTAGAAATAATTTTAGGTACATGATATAAAAGTAATGTTTGTCCTATTTTATTTTTTAATTTTTCATATTTAAGTAATTGACTAATATAACCATTACTAATTTTATCTAATTTTTTTGCAGAAAGAGATAAGTATTGTGATTCAAAAATACCTACTATAATACAATCGCTTTTTTCTATTTCTATATGACATTTTTTTATATCAAATTTCATATATATTCCTATTTTTTTAAAAAAATATAAGATAAAATTAAAATATATAATTAAATACATATTTAAAATTATAAAAAATATTATTATAATAAATATATAAATATTTTTTGTTTTATTTTTATGATATATTTAAAATGAATATATGTATTAATTATTTTTTATTTATATATGATAATATTTATTTTTTAATAATAATTAAAATATATAAATTTTTAATACATATTAAAAAATAATTATAATATTAAACATTATTTTTAATAAATATAATATAATATATTAAAATTTTATATAAATTTTAATATAAATTAATACAATTAATTTTTATATTATATTAAATTTATTAATAGTTTAAAAAAATAATTTTTTTAATATTGTAAAACCATATTTTTTAAAAATTGATGATATAACATTATAATTTTTATATATTTTCATACAATATACTAAATTATTATTTTTAGTTAGAATTATTTTTTTTTGCAATTGCATTAGTTGATTACTACGATGAGCAATAGCAGTACTAGAATCTATTATTGTAGTATGTTTAGGTAATATAATTTTTAATTCTTTTAATAATAATGGAAAATGAGTACAACCTAATATAACAGTATCTGGAGGTATAGTCATGTTTATCCATGGATATAAAATTTTTTTTATTTTTTTTAATGAAATATTTTTACCATACATTTTTTTTTCAGATAACATCACTAATTCAGTAGAAGCTAATAATTTTACTTGGCAATGATTAGCAAATTTATTTATTAATTGATGAGTATAATTGCAACGAATAGTAGCTTTTGTAGCTAATAAACCAATAATATTATTTTTAGTAATATAAGAAGCAGGTTTAATTGCTGGAATAACACCTATAATTGGAAATTTAAAGTATTTACGTAATGTTGTTAAAGAAATAACACTAGCAGTGTTACAAGCAAGAATCATAATTGTAATAGAATGTTTTTTTTGTATTGCATGAGTAATATTTAATACACGTTCAATTATAAATTTTTCTGATTTTTCTCCATAAGGAAAAGCAATATTGTCAAATACATATATATAATGAATGTTAGGTAATAATTTTCGAACTTTTTGATATATTGAAAGACCACCAAATCCAGAATCAAATATTAAAATAGTTGTATGAGAATTAGTATAATGATTAGATGTAATATTTTTTGATAAAAGATAATTAAACATTTTATATATTAATTTTTTTTATAAAATTATATGAAAATTATTTAAATTTTATTAATAGTAATTATATTTATTTTTATATATTAAATTTATTTTAATAAAATAAATTATATATAATAAAATTATACAATATTATTGTTGAAATTAAAATTATATAATAAAAATAAAATTTCATTATTAATTATTTAAATATATATTCATAAAAAAATTAATTTAAATTTTATTTATAAAAGTAATATAAATAATATTATTATATGTATAATAAATCTATGTATAATAAATATTATTTAAATTTTATTATAAAATTTATTATTATATTAATAATATATTATATTTTAATTTTTAATTTATTAAATTGAATGATTTAGGTAAATATATGTTAAATAAATTAATATTAGTTCTTAATTGTGGTAGTTCTTCACTTAGATTTTCTGTTATTAATGCTATTGATAATAAAGAATTTTTATCTGGTGTAGCTGAATGTTTTTATTTACCTAATTCTTTTATAAAATGGAAAATAGATGGTGTTAAATATCAAGAAAGTTTAGATTCTGGAATTTCACATTATCAAGCTATTGATTTTATTGTTAAAAATATTTTAATAAAAATACCAAATTTTTCTATACAATTAAGTGCTATTGGTCATCGTATTGTACATGGTGGTGAAAAATTTACTACTTCAGTAATTATTGACAAAAATGTTTTACAAGGTATTAAAGATTCTATACAATTTGCACCTTTACATAATCCTGCACATTTAATTGGTATTACTGAATCTTTTAAATATTTTCCTAGATTAATAAATAAAAATGTTGCTGTTTTTGATACTGCATTTCATCAAAGTATGCCAGAAGAATCTTATTTATATGCTTTACCATATAATTTATATAAAAAATATGGTATTAGACGATATGGTGCACATGGTATTAGTTATTTTTATATAAGAAAAGAAACTTCAAAAATTTTAAAAAAATCAATAAAAAAATTAAATATAATTATTTGTCATTTAGGTAATGGTAGTTCAATAGCAGCAATACGAAATGGTGAATGTGTTGATACATCAATGGGATTAACTCCATTAGAAGGTTTAGTTATGGGTACTAGAAGTGGTGATATTGATCCATCAATTATTTTTTATTTATATGATTCCTTAGGAATTAGTATTAAAAAAATTAAAGAAATTTTAACTAAAGAATCTGGTTTACTTGGATTAACTGGTATTAGTAGTGATTGTCGTTATATAGAAGATAATTATAATAAAAAAATTAACGTTAAACGTGCGATGAATATATTTTGTCATAGATTAGCTAAATATATTGCTGCTTATAGTACATTAATGAATAAGTATCTTGATGCAGTTATTTTTACTGGAGGTATTGGTGAAAATTCTAGTATGGTTCGTAAAAAGACTATAGATAAGTTAGGTATATTAGGTTTTGATATTGATGATGAACGTAATATTTCTATTCGACATGGTAAATCGGGTATTATTACTAAAGATAATAGTCGTTTATCTTTAGTTATTCCAACAAATGAAGAATTAATTATTGCACAAGATACTTATCGTCTTACTATGTAAATTATTAATTTTTATTAATAATTTAATATTTAATTAAATTTCATATTTATAATAATTTAATAGTATTTATATATATTAAATATAAATTTTTTATATATAATTTAATAAATATTAAATTTAATATTTTTTGAAAGTTATAAATATATAATTTTGTTATAAAAATATAATTTAATTATAATTTAATTATATTAAAATTATTATTTTATATAATACTATATTATAATTTTATTAAATTAAATTAATATATATAATGTTAATTATTAAAAATTATAATTTGTAATAATTAACATATTAATTTTATAAATTATACATTTATAATAATATTTTATATAAAATATTTATAATTTATAAAAATGTAATTAATTTTATTTTTATAAATTATTATTAATATTTAATTATATATTATTTTTTAATACAGATATTAATTTAACAATAAAAATATTTTTAAAAATAATATTTTAATATATTTAATTTAATTTTTTTATCAAATTTTATTTATTTAATAAACATAATATTAAATATCAATAATTTAATAAAATATTGAGAATATACTTAAAATTTTAATAGATGAAAATATACCTTATTTAAATAAATTATTTAATTATATAAGTGATATATAGACAATTTTTAATCAATAGTTTAATTAAAAACAAGATATTATTTGATACTAAAGTATTAATAATACGTTTAGTTATTTTTATTAATTCTTCTTGATTAATAAATAGTAAAGTAAATTTTGTAGGTATTATTACGTTTAGAATAGATTATGTTGATAATTTGTAGATTAAAAAAATAATATTTTTGTTTTATTTACTTTAGGATGCAATGCTATTGCAGTAATTAAATATATTTTTGTTTATTTATGTTTGTTAAGCATGATTATTTTAAATTATGTGATAAAATTATTAATATTATTAAAGTTAGAAATATTAGTTTTTATTTAAATCAAAGATTAAAGATATTAAGTATTAATACATTGTTATATGATTTATTATGATATAATAATAAAGAAAGATTTATTTCTATGTAAAAAATATTATTTGAAATGGATTTTTTAATTTTTTTTATACTTCCATAACTTATTCTGGATCTTATTTTTTAAAGACATATAATGCATTTTGATTAATATTTTTTATTTGATAATTGTATATTAATTAATATATATATTATGGAGAAGTAATTGATAATTTAGTTTTATTAAGTGTATTATAAAAAAATAAATGTAATGTTAGATGTTTAAGAGTTAGAATTAAATTTATTATTATTATTATTATTATTTTTAAAAATAGATATTAGTACTCCATATATTGCAAGTTACTTTATTAGAAGATAAGACACTAAGTGTTATTCAAATATTTAAATTTTATAAAAATCACTTACCTAGAAAAAAATTTATTATCTTCATTATTACTAATAGTAAAATTTAATAATATAATATTAAATGGTATACTTCTTAATGAAGATAAATTAAAAAAAAATTAATTCATTTAGTAATATAATATTTGTTGTAATTATTCAGATTTATATTATATATTAGAATTATAAATTAAATTTTATTATTTTTGTAAATATTATAAAGAATATCATGAATGATTTTTATTATATATTTGACGTAATAATAGTGCTATTTAAGAATTATTAATTAAGATTGGTTTTAATATCTTTTAATTTTATTAAAAATAATATAATTTTATTATATTTATTAATTATATTATTTATTAAAAATAATATAATTAATAAATAAAAAAATAAAATATAAAACGCTGTAATGTCATACAGCGTTTTATATTATTATTAGTAATAATTATGAACGTTTCATCATATCAAAAAATTCATCATTTGTTTTAGTCATAGCTAATTTATTAATTAAAAATTCCATTGCATCAATTTCTCCCATTGGATGAATTATTTTACGTAATATCCACATTTTTTGTAATTCTTCAGAAGTAGTAAGTAATTCTTCTTTACGTGTACCTGAACGATTATAATCTATAGCTGGAAAAACACGTTTTTCTGCAATTTTACATGCTAAATGTAATTCCATATTACCAGTACCTTTAAATTCTTCATAAATTACTTCATCCATTTTTGATCCAGTATCAATTAATGCAGTAGCAATTATAGTTAAACTCCCACCTTCTTCAACATTACGCGCTGCACCAAAAAATCGTTTAGGACGATGTAATGCATTAGCATCAACTCCTCCTGTTAATACTTTACCTGAAGCTGGTACTACAGTATTATAAGCACGTGCTAATCGTGTAATAGAATCTAATAAAATTATTACATCTTTTTTATGTTCTACTAATCGTTTAGCTTTTTCAATTACCATTTCTGCTACTTGTACATGTCGTGAAGCTGGTTCATCAAAAGTAGAAGCTATAACTTCACCTTTAACTAAACGTTGCATTTCTGTAACTTCTTCTGGACGTTCATCAATTAACAATACCATTAATACGCAATCTGGATGATTACAAGCAATACTTTGTGCGATATTTTGTAAAAGCATAGTTTTTCCAGCTTTTGGTGGTGCAACAATTAAACCACGTTGTCCACGTCCAATGGGTGATGCTAAATCTAACACACGTGCTGTTAAATCTTCAGTAGATCCATTTCCTCGTTCCATTCTTAGTCTAGAATTAGCATGTAATGGAGTTAAATTTTCAAATAAAATCTTACTTCTAGCGTTTTCTGGTTTATCATAGTTAACTTCATTAACTTTTAAAAGAGCAAAATATCTTTCTCCTTCTTTTGGTGGTCTAATTTTACCTGAAATAGTATCACCTGTACGAAGATTAAAACGACGAATTTGACTAGGTGATACATAGATATCATCAGGACCGGCAAGATAGGAGCTATCTCCGGATCGAAGAAAACCAAATCCATCTTGTAATATTTCTAATACTCCATCGCCAAAGATATCTTCTCCACTTTTAGCATGTTGTTTTAGAATCGAAAAAATAATATCTTGTTTACGTATACGAGCAAGATTTTCTAATCCTATATTTTCTCCAAGATTAATAAGATCAAAAACTGGTGTATTCTTTAATTCGGTAAGATTCATAATGGTGGGTTCTTTAACTGAGGTATATTTGAATGTTTATTTTAAATAATATAATAATTATACATTTTATTATTGAATGTTTAAGTATTAATTAGTAAATTATATTAGTAATAAATAATTTAATATTTAGATTTATATATTATATAAATAATTAAAATTAAAATTTTTAAAATAATTTTGATAAAAATTTAATATAATTAATTTAATTTTAATATAATTTATCATTATTTAGTATTATATAAAGCATTATTAAATATCTTTATATTATTTTTTAGTATTAATTTTTACTATAATATTTTTCAGTTCTTCTTTAGAGATAAGACCAATTTTAGTTGTAATTATTTTTTTATTATTTAAAAATAATAAAGTAGGAATACTTTTAATTCCATATTTAAGAGCAGTTTTGGGATTTTGATCTATATTTAATTTAGTTATAGTTACTTTATTAATAAATTCTTCAATAATTTCATCTAAAATTTTTAAAAGTATTTTACATGGTCCACACCATTCTGCCCAGAAATCAACTAATATTAATCCTTTAGTTTGAATTACATAATTATCAAATGTATCATCGGTTAGATTAATAATTTTATTATTCATTTTTTACCTATAAAATTAAATATATTGTATTTATATTAAATAATATTTTAACATATTTTAAATTAAGTATACTAAAATAAATAAAAAATTTTAAATATATTTAATTATTTTTTATTTTTAATACAATATTAATATATTTTTATGTCTATATATTAATTTATAATATATTTTTGAAAAAATATCTACAAAAATTTTATTAAAATTTCTTTGAAATGTATTAAATTTAATAAAAAATATTAAAAAATTATTGAATATAAATTATTTAACAATTATTTGTTAATTATAAAATTAATAAATAATATTTATAATAAAATATATTAATAAATTACTATATAATATATTATTCTAATATAGTATGAGGTGATTTCATGTATTTAAAAAAATTATGATCCGGATTTAAAACGATTATATCTTTATTATTAAAACTTGTTTCATAAGCACGTAAACTTCTAATAAAAGAATAGAAATTTGGAGATTTGTTAAATGCATTAGCAAATAATTTAGCTGATTCAGCATCACCTTCACCACGAATTATTCTGGATTGACGTTCAGCTTCTGCTAAAGTTAAAGTTACTGAATAATCTGCACTAGCACGTAATTTTTCTGCTTCTTCTTGTCCTTGTGAACGTAATCTACGTGCTACTGCTTCACGTTCTGCTCTCATTCGTTGATAAATTGCATCAGAAACTTCAGCAGGAAGATTAATTTGTTTAATACGTACATCAATCACTTTTATACCAAGTGTTGCCATGCTATTTGAATTTAATAATGGTGGTTTTTCAGTAGTTTCTTTAGTAATTCTTTCTACTGCAGAAGCAATAACATCATCTGTTTCAGTATTAGAAATTTCTTCATCATCATCTATTGTTCCTGTATTTAATGCATCACGTACATCTGACATTAATTTTCCTCGTGAATCTGTTACAATTTCTTTTACATCTAACCGACCAATTTCAGAACGTAAACGATCACTAAATTTTCGTTTTAATAATACTTCAGCTTGAGATATATCTCCTCCACCTGTTGCTAAATAATAACGACTAAAATCACTAATACACCATTTTAAATAAGAATCAACAATTAAATCTTTTTTTTCATTAGTAACAAATCGATCTGCCTGATTATCCATAGTTTGGATACGTGCATCTAAATTTTTAACAGTTTCAATAAAGGGTATTTTAAAATGTAAACCAGGTAAATATACAAGAGGTTTATTTTCATTATCTCGTATTACTTTACCAAATCGTAGAACAATACCACGTTGACCTTCTTGTACTACAAAAAGTGATGTATATAGTGCTACTAATATTATAAGGATGGTTAATATAAAAGATTTACGCATAAATTATTCTCTCCCTATACGAGTAGTATCATTACGTTGTGTATTTATTTTTCGTTGGTTTATAATTGAGTGATTGTTATTTTTTAAATAATGAGAGTTAGTATTATTAATATTTAATGGTGTAGGAATTAAACGAATTAAACTAGTATCTTTATTTTTATTTTCTATTAAAGTATTAGATTGAGTTTGTAATATTTTATCTAATGGTAATATCATAAAATTATTATTTTTATCATTTATTAATATTTTATGAGTATTACTTAATATTTTTTCCATAGTTTCAATATATAAACGTTCAAGAGTAATTTTTGGAGCAGATTGATATTCTGGTAAAAGTTTAGAAAAACGAGCTACTTCTCCTTGTGTTTCTAAAATAGTACGATTTTTATATGCTTTAGCATCTTCTAATAAACGTTGTGCTTGACCATTAGCACGTGGTTGAACTTCATTAGCATAAGCTTCTGCTTCACGAATATATTGTTGTTCGTTTTCACGTGCAGCAATTGCATCATCAAAAGATGCTTTAACTTCTTCTGGAGGTCTAGCTGCTTGAAAATTTACATCTAATAAAGTAATACCCATATTATAAGGACGAATTGTTTCTTCTAACATGTGTTGAGTATCGTTTCGTACTAAAGTACGACCTTCAGTTAAGATACGATCCATTGAATATTTACCAATTACACCCCGTAATGCACTATCAGTAGCTTGACTTAAACTATCATCAGCATTTACTACATTAAATAAGTAATTTTCTGGATTTGTAATACGATATTGTACATTCATTTCTACACGAACAACATTTTCATCAGCAGTTAACATTATTCCAGAAGCAGCTAATTCTCTTACAGCTTCTTTGTTTACAGGTTGTACTACATCAATAAAATTTGGTTTCCAATTTAAACCAGGTTGTACTAAATAACTAAATTTACCAAATCTAGTAACTACACCTCTTTCAGCTTCTTTAATAGTATAAAATCCACTAGCTGCCCAAGTAACAATAATTGTAATTATTATTATACTAATAATACGATTATTCAAATTATGATCTAATTTTTTAGAATTATTATTTAAAATAATATTTAAATTTAAGTTTTTTAAGTATTTTCGTATTTTACGAAAAATATGATTTAAATCAGGTGGCTTTTTATTATGACCATTTTTTTTATTTCCGTTAGAGTTACTATTTTTATTTTTGTTTCTTCCCCACGGATCGCGGTCTTGTCCGTTATTACCGGGCTGATTCCACGCCATTTTTAGCTCCATATTTTTATAATTAAGTATTTTAAGATTATAATTTTAATATAGTAGATTATTAAATTTAGTAGGAAGTAATTATAAAGTAAATTTAATTAATTATTATTTGTATTTAATATTAATAAAATAAATTATATTTAAATATTAATATTTAAGTTTAAAAAATATTTAATAAATTTAATTAAAATTAATAAAATAATTTATTATATTTAATATATAAATTAATTAATAATAATATATGTTTTATTTTAATTTAATTATTTTTATATTATTTATTATTATTATTTTATAATAATTTATAATATTTTTTAATATATATATTATAATATAAAATATATAATATTTAATTTTTAAAAAAAATAAAACATTATTATATAAAAATATTTTATTTTTTTAAAATATTAAAATAAATTTATTTTATTTTATTTTATTTTGTTTTGCAAATATTAATTTTAATTAACATATTTTTATATAATAAAATTGATATATTTATTATTTTAATTGTAACAAATAATTAAAATATATATTATTTGATATTTAGATTTTTTTTTAAAAATTTTGTTGTGTTTTAGATTTTAGATTATTATATAAATATTCATTAATATTATTATTTATATGATTAAAATATGAAATTGAACGTGATAAAATAATTGTAAAAATAGTATGTTTACAAATTATTTGATTTATAGTATTTTTTAAGAAAATAAAAAATTGATTAAAAGATTTAATTGGATTTTATAATTTAATACTATTAATTAAATATATAGAAATTTGTATTTTTTATGATGTAATATATTTAAAAATGGATTTTATAAAGATTTTTTTAGTTATGTTATTTTTCTTTAATTTATTTATTTTTTAATTCTTAATATTTTAATAATTATAAAAATATTAAGAATAAATTATATGAAATATTTATTTATTTTATATTAATAATTTATTTTATATTTATATAATTTTTTAAAATAATATTTAAAGCTTGTTTAGGTTTGTCACTATCTAACCAATGTAAAGAATTCCATTTTTTTAACCAAGTCATTTGATGTTTAGCTAATTGTTTAGTTGCACAAATACTACTAGAAATCATTTCATTATAATTTATTTTATTAGATAAATATAACCACATTTGACGATATCCTACACAACGTATTGAAGGTAAATTTATATGCAAATCTTTTCTGGAAAAAAGTTTTTGTACTTCTGTTTCAAATCCAGATTCTAACATTTTGTAATATCGTAATTCAATGCGTTTATTAATTAATGTACGATTAGATGGAGCTATTACAAATTGTTTAACATGATATGGTAATGGTTGACCTGAAATTTTAGTTAATTCTGTTAAAGTTTTACCAGAAATAAAATAAACCTCTAATGCTCTAGAAAGTCTTTTTTGATCATTTTTATGAATTTTTGATGCCGAAATTGGATCAATTTTTTGTAATTTATGATGTAAAATTTCTTTTCCTTGTAACAGAATTTGTTGTTGGATATATTTACGTATTATTTGATTAGCAGGAGGTAAAGGTGATAAACCTGTAAAAAGTATTTTGTAGTACAACATACTACCACCAACTAATAATGGAATGCGTCCTTTTAATGTAATATTAGACATTTCTTTTAATGCATCTATTCTAAAATCTGACACTGAATAAATTTGTGATGGATCACGAATATTTATTAATCGATGTGGTGTTTTTATTAATTCTTCAGTAGTAGGTTTAGAAGTTCCAATATTCATATCACGATAAATTAATGCAGAATCTACACTAATTAATTCTACTGGAAGATATTTTTTTAAAGTAATTGCTAATTTTGTTTTACCTGAGGCAGTTGGACCCATAATACAGATAGCTGGAGAATATGATGTTATCTTAATCATTATTAATAATCGTTAACTTAAATTTTATAATTAATAAATTATAAATTTTTATTAGTAATTAAATAAATTAAAAAATTATATTTTAAATTATATATATTTAAAAATAATTTATTTTTTTTTAAAAATATAAAATTTTTTTAATTATTAAATTTTAATTTTTTTTTAAAATAATATTAAATTATAAATTATTTAAATATTATTAATAATTAATTTATAAAAATATATCAAATTTTATAAAAAATATTTTATATTATTTAAATATGAATAAATATTTATTTTTTTAATTAAGTTTATTATGGATTTTTTAAAAAATAATTACATAATCCATTATAAATAGCTTTGGCAATTTTATATTGATAATGATTATTTCCTAATAAATATTCTTCTTTATTATTACTAATAAATCCTATTTCTATTAAAATAGATGGGATATCTAATGATTTTAAAATACCAAAATTTGCATATTCTGGTTGTGGTTTATGTAATAAATTAATATATTTTAATTCTTGTAATATTTTTTTTGCTATGTTATATCCAACATGTCTTGTGTAATTAAATTGTAAATCTAATATTGTTTGACTTAAATAAGGATTAATATAATTACTAGAAAATATATAATTACTATTATTAAGTAGTGTATATTTTTTTCGATGTTGTTTTATCCAATCAATTATTTCAGTATTAGCTCTATGATTAGATAATATCCAAACTGAAATACCTTTTGCATGATGATTAATTGTTGCATCAGTATGAATAGATATTAATACATTAGCATTATTTTTTCGTGCTAGATTAGTACGTTTTATTATTGAAATAAAATAATCATTATTACGTGTTAAAATTGCTTTAAAATGTGAATTATTATTCAATAATTTTTGTAAAAATTTTGAAACTAAAATTGTAGTATTTTTTTCTTTTAATCCATATTTATTACCAATAGCCCCTGGATCTTGTCCACCATGTCCAGCATCAATGACTATTATAATACGATTTTTATTATGAATATTAAAATTTTTATGAAATGAAATAATTTTTTTAAAATTATGTCTTTTAAAATTATTTTTTTTATAAAAATTATAATTTGAATTTAATATTATTTGAATAGGATGTAAAGTTTTTATTTGTTTTGAATTAATAATGATATTTTTATATATTAAATTTATATTGTAATTTTTTTTTATAATAAAATTTAATATTATATTAAATATATTATTTTTTTTATTTTTATATATATAGAATATTATTCGTATTTTTTTATTTTTTTTTATAATAAAAAAATGGATATTTTTTTTTAATTTTTTTTGATTTAACTTAATAATGATATTATTAATTATATTTTTTTTATATATATCTAATATTAACCGTTCTGGTTGATGTAATAAAAAAAAAATATAATTTGGTGGTTTATTTATATATAATGAAATTATTATTTTATTTTTGTTATTTAATAAATTAAATAATTTAAATTTTGTTTTTGCTTGAATAGTATTGAATAATAATAATTTAATACTTAAAATAATAAATATAAATATTTTTAATATATATATCATAAAAGTATTAATTTTCTAATTATTAAATTATATTAAATTTTTATCATAATAAAATAAAATTTTTATTATTAAATTATAAAAATATTTTATTTTTATAATTTAATAATATGGAGCGGGAAACGAGATTCGAACTCGCGACCCCGACCTTGGCAAGGTCGTACTCTACCAACTGAGCTATTCCCGCTAAAATAAATAATATAATAAATAATTCATTATAAAAATTAAATTATATAATATTTTTTTTTTATTTTCAATATAAAAAAAAATTAAATTTTAATATATTTTAAATTATTTATTTTATATATTAAATAATATAATAATTTATTATAAATAATTATATTATAATTGAAAAAAATTTTTTCGATAATATTTCAATTCAGTAATTGATGCATAAATATCATCATTAGCTTTATGAAGTTTTTTTTTATTATAATTATTTATAATATTTGGTTTCCAACGTTTTGCTAGTTCTTTTAATGTACTTACATCTAAATATCTATAATGAAAATATTTTTCTAATACAGGCATATAACGAAATAAAAAACGTCGATCTTGACCAACACTATTTCCACACATAGGTGATTTACCAGCTGGTATCCATTTTTTTAAAAATGTAATAGTTTTTATTTCTGCTTCATAATCATTTAAACAACTATTTTTTACTCTTTGAAGTAATCCACTTTTTGAGTGAGTTTTTTTATTCCATTCATCCATTATTTTAAGTTTTTCTTCAGATTGATGAATAGCAAGTATTGGACCTTCTGCTAAAATCTTTAAATTATAATCAGTAACTAATGTAGCAATTTCAATAATATGATTACATTCTGGATTAAGTCCTGTCATTTCAAGATCAATCCAAATTAGATTATTTTCTTTTTTTTTCATAGTTTTTTTTTAAAAAAAATTTAAAAATAAATTATATAATAATATTAATTATTTAATAAGAAAATTATGTTTATAAAAATTAATAATTATTAATATTTTATTTATTTATATGTTTTTGTATTAATAAAAATTAAATAATTATATAAAAATACTTAATTAATAAATTTTAATTTTTAATAATTAAAATATTATAAAATTATTTAATTTATTTTAAATATATAAATAGTAAATTAATATCATTAATAAGATTTATTAATATATTTATAATTAATATTATGTTATTATGTTAAAATAATATTATATTATTATATTTTATAATAATATATTAATATATATTATTTATAATTAATTTTATAATAATTTTTTGTAAAATTATTATATTTCATAAATATTATAAATAATAAAATTTATAATATTTTATTTATAATTTTAAAATTATTATAATAAAATATATAATATAATAAAATTATAATAAAGATATATTATTAATTTTAAATTTATAGAGGCTGATGTGTTAAATCATATAAAAATTAAATTACAATATTGGTTGCCAAAAACAATTATTACTAATTTATTTGGTTGGTTTGCAAATAAAAAAGCAGGTTGGCTGACTCAATTTATTATTAAAATTTTTGTAAAATATTATAATATAGATATCAAATCAGCAAAGGATCAAAATTTTTCTTCATATTTAACTTTTAATGATTTTTTTATGCGTTCATTACATGAAACTGCTAGACCAATTATTAATTCTAGTAATTGGTTATCTTTACCAGTAGATGGTAAAATTAATCAAATTGGTTTAATATATGATGATCAAATTTTTCAAGCTAAAGGTCATTATTATAGTTTAGAATCTCTATTAGCTGGAAATATTATTTTATCAGAATCCTTTAGAAACGGATTATTTAGTGCTATTTATTTATCACCAAGTGATTATCATCGTGTTCATATGCCTTGTTCTGGTATTTTACGTGAAATGATATATGTTCCAGGAGATTTATTTTCTGTAAATTTTTTTACTACTTCAAATATTCCGAATATTTTTGCACGTAATGAACGGATTATTTGTATATTTGATACTGCTATAGGTTTAATGATTCAAATTTTAATTGGTGCTACTATTGTAGGTAGTATTGAAACTATTTGGTCTGGTACAATAACTCCTCCTAGAAATGGTATTATAAAACGTTTTACTTATCCAAGTGTAGGTGAAAATGGAGTAATTACATTAAAAAAAGGTGCTGAAATGGGTAGATTTAAACTTGGATCAACAGTAATTAATCTTTTTGCATCAGGTAGTATTCAATTTTCTTCTCAATTAAAAAATGGTAGTATTACTCGAGTAGGTGAAGCATTTGCTGAAATATTAACTATACCATCTATACCTACTAACATATCATAGATTTCAAGGAATTGATGTCTGTGCGTTTAATTATTATTTTATTTTATTTTGTATTTTTTCAATTTGATTTAATTGCTATGGTACCTACAGAATCTCAAATTCAACAAGAATTAGATCAAGTAATAAATAATAAAAATATACCAAATAAAATTGAAACTATTGAAGTTCTTAAAAATTCTTTAAATTGGTTATATAAACGTAAAGAATCTATAGCACATTCTGAACAATATCAAAAAATAATAGATAATTTTCCAAAAATAATGTTTGAATTACGTCATCAATTAACATTAGAAAATAATAAGATTTTATTAAATAATAATAATAATAATAATAATAATAATAATAATAATATTACTATTCCATCTCATATTTTAGAACAAAAAATTTTACAAACTAATAGTTTATTATTGGAACAATCACGTTTATTACAACAAGAACAAGAACATATACGAGAAATAAGTGATTTATTTAGTAAACAATTACAACAACAAACTGAAGCAAATCGATCTTTAATTGAAGTACAACATCGTTTTCAATTACAACCTATTATTACGCATAATCAATCATCATTAGTACTTTTGCAAACAGAAATTGCAGCACGTAAAGCTAAATTAGACGAATTAGAATTAGCACAATTATCAGCTAATCATCGTCAAGAATTAGCAAGAATACAAATAGAAATTTATAAAAAACGTTATGAAATATTTAATATTCAATTATTAAAATTACGTAATAATTTAAATGCTCAACGTCAACATGAAGCTGAATTAGCATTAAAAAAAACACAACAATTAACAAAAGAAAATGGAGATCTTCCAAAAAGCATTAATGATCAATTAAAAATAAATCGTATTTTATCTATTGAACTTAATAATCAAGCTCATCATATGGATTTAATTTTTTCTCAACAACAACAAATTGTAACACAAACATTAAAAGTACGTCAAGCTTTAAGTACTATTATTGAACAAGCACAATGGTTAGGATCTTCATCAGTATTAGGTGAAACTTTACGTGCTCAAGTATCAGTTTTACCTGAAATGCCAAAACCTCAAAAGTTAGACGAAGATATTATACAATTACGTGTACAACGTTTACGTTTTGAAAATCAATTTGAAAAATTATTAAAAAATCAATTTAAACGTGATGATGGTAAAGAATTAACTATAATAGAACGTCATATTATTGATGCTCAATTACATATTCAACATGAATTACTTAATTCATTACTTTCTGGTTGTGATGTTCAAATTATTGAGTTAACTAAACTTAAAATTGCTAATACTCAATTAATTGAAGTGTTAAATGAAATCAGAGATGCTACTCATCGTTATTTATTTTGGGTACCAAATACTAATCCAATTACTTTATCTTATCCTCTTTATGTTGCACATGATTTAACTCGTTTAGTATCTTTGGATACTTTATCACAACTTAGTAGTGCTTTTATATTAATGGTAACGAGTCGAGAAACTTTAATTCCAATTTTTTGTGCTTTATTATTAGTTATTTTTAGTATTAGTTCTTTAAAACATTATCATGCATTTTTAGAAAGAGCGAGTAGTAGAGTAGGTAAAGTTACAAAAGATGAATTTTCTTTAACGTTACTTACTGTATTTTGGTCAATTTTAGTAGCATTACCTTTACCAGTTTTATGGGCAGCATTAGGGTTAGGTTTACGTAGTGCTTGGAATTATCCAATAGCAGAAGCAATTGGTAAAGGTGTTATTGCTACATTACCTATTTTATGGATATGTATGATATGTGCATCATTTGCTCATGTAAAAGGATTGTTTATTATACATTTTCGTTGGCCAATAAAACAAGTTTCATTAGCTATGCGTTATTATAAGATGTCAATTTGGTTAATTATTCCATTATTAATGGCATTAATTACTTTTGATAGTCTTAAAGAACGTGAATTTGCTAATACATTAGGTCGTTTATGTTTTATTTTATTATGTTTTGCATTAGCTATTGTTACAAATAATTTAAAACGTGCTGGTATTCCATTACATCTTGATAAAAAAGGTTCAGGAGAAAATATAGTTAATAGTATTTTATGGGGATTATTATTATCAGCTCCTTTATTAGCAGCCTTAGCTGCATGTATAGGATATGTAACAACTTCACAAGAATTATTAGCACGTTTAGAAATTTCGGTATCTATTTGGTTTTTTTTACTTGTAATTTATTATATTATTCGTCGTTGGATGTTAATTCAACGATATCGTATTGATTTTGAACGTACAAAACAAAAACATATAGATATTTTAGAGCAACGTTCTATACAAGATAAAAATAAAATATCATATACATCAAATAATATTGAAAATACAATAGATATTAATGATTCAAGGATTGATTTAGATATTATTAGTACTCAATCATTACAATTAGTTCGTTCTATTTTAACTATGATAGCATTAGTATCTGTTATTGTTTTATGGTCAGAAATTCATTCTGCTTTTTCATTTTTAGGAAATATATCTTTATGGGAAGTTATTTCTATAGTTAATGGTATAGAAATTTCGCATCCAATTACTTTAGGTGCTATGTTAATTTCTATTTTAGTATTACTTATTACTATGCAATTAGTTCGTAATTTACCTGCATTGTTAGAATTAGCAGTACTTCAACATTTAGATTTAACACCAGGTACTGGATATGCAATTACTAATATTACAAAATATTTATTATTACTTTTTGGTGCAGTTCTTAGTTTTTCATGGATTGGAATTGAATGGTCAAAATTACAATGGGTTATTACTGCGCTTAGTCTTGGATTAGGTTTTGGTATGCAAGAAATTTTTTCTAATTTTATTTCAGGATTAATTATTTTATTTGAAAAACCTATTCGTATTGGTGATACAGTAACAATTTCTAATGTTACTGGTAGTATTACTAAAATTAATACTAGAGCAACTACTATTTCAGATTGGGATCGTAAAGAAATTATTGTACCTAATAAAGCATTTATTACTAATCAATTTATTAATTGGTCATTATCAGATACTTTAACTCGTGTTGTATTAACTGTTCCTGCTCCTATTACGTCTAATAGTGAAAAAATTACTAAAATTTTAAAAAATGTTCTTAATAATTGTACATTAGTTTTAAAAAATCCAGTTCCAGAAATTTATTTAGTTGATTTACAACATAATATACAAATATTTGAACTTCGTGTTTATGTAGCAGAAATAAGTCATCGTATGCCTATTAGGCATGAAATTAATAAATTAATTCTTTCTAGTTATCGTGATTATGGTATTACTTTACCATATTCTTCGTTTCAAATCTATAATGAAATACTATCATATTTAATTAATCATGATGATATATTTAATATATCATCATATAAAAATAAATATGAATCTGGTAGTTTTTAAAATTTTTTTATTAAATAATTTTATTATTTATTTTATGATAAGATAAAATATATTTTATTTTTTTTTAAAATAAATTTATTTATAAATAGATTAATAATTTTTAATATTATAAAATAATTTATATTTTTAATAAATATGTATATTTATTAAATATTTTATTTTTTTATAAAAAATATTATTTTATTAATTTATAAAAATATATTTTATAATATTTTAAATAAAACGTATTTTATATTTTTATTATAAATACTTTTTAAATAATTAAATTTATAGTAATGTATAATGTTAATATTTATTAAAATTTTATTATTTATGTAATAGATATTTAAAATTTTATTATAATTTAATGTAATTAATAATTTTTAAATATTATTTTATATAATTTTATATTTATAATTTTAAAATTTCATTAGTTTTTAATAAATTATATTCATTAAATATTTTATACATTTAAAGTAATATTTAAAATTATTTATGATATTTTTTAATATTTATTAAATATAAAGAATTATATTAAAATTAATAAAATAATTTATATAAATTTTGTTATTTTAATTATATTAATAAATAGAATATTATAAAATTATAAAACATATATAAAATATAATATTTTAAATAATTAAACAGTTGTATCATAAGTATTTAAATTTTTGTATTAAATTATATTTTATTTATTTATTTGAAAATATTAATTAAAATTTTTATTAAAAAATGATAATTTATTATTAATATTAAAATTTAATAATATTACTTATAAAGTAAACTGTTAGACATAAAAGGAATACTATTATGTTAGAGTGTTTCTCTAATGATTTAGATCCTATCGAAACAAATGATTGGATAGAAGCAATTAAAGCAGTTATTTATAAAGATGGTATTGAACGTGCTGAATTTTTATTAAATAATTTATTAAAACAAATTGAAAAAAATAATATTAACATAAGAAGTAAATTAATAAATACTGATTATATTAATACTATTACTACAGATAATGAATTAATTTATCCAGGTAATTTAAATTTAGAAAATCGTATTTGTTCTATTATTTGTTGGAATGCTATAATAATGGTTTTACGTGCTTCTAAAAAAGATTTAGAATTAGGTGGACATTTAGCATCCTTTCAATCTTCTGCAATATTTTATGAAGTTTGTTTTAATCATTTTTTTCGTGCAAGAAATAAAAAAGATGGTGGTGATTTAATATATTTTCAAGGACATATTGCACCAGGTATTTATTCTCGTGCTTTTCTTGAAGGTCGTATTACAGAAGAACAAATGAATAATTTTCGTCAAGAAGTACATGGTAAAGGATTATCTTCTTATCCACATCCAAAATTAATGCCAGATTTTTGGCAATTTCCAACTGTATCAATGGGATTAGGACCAATTTGTTCTATTTATCAAGCAAAATTTTTAAAATATTTAATAAATAGAGATTTAAAAGATACATCTGAACAAACTGTTTATGCTTTTTTAGGTGATGGAGAAATGGATGAGCCGGAATCTAAAGGTGCTATTACTATTGCTGTTCGTGAAAAATTAGATAATCTTATATTTATTATTAATTGTAATTTACAACGTTTAGATGGACCTGTTATAGGTAATGGTAAAATTATCAATGAATTAGAAAGTATTTTTTTAGGTGCTGGTTGGCAAGTTATAAAAGTTATTTGGGGCAGTAATTGGGATAAACTTTTACGTAAAGATATTAGTGGTAAATTAGTTCAATTAATGAATGAAACTATAGATGGTGATTATCAAAATTTAAAATCTAAAGATGGTGATTATATACGTAAAAATTTTTTTGGTCGATATCCAGAAACACTTGAATTAGTTAAAGATATGACTAATACTGAAATATGGGAATTAAATCATGGTGGTCATGATCCAATAAAAATTTTTTCAGCATTAAAAAAAGCTCATAATACAAAAGGTCAACCTACTGTAATTTTATCTCATACTATTAAAGGTTATGGTATGGGAGAAGATATAGAAAGTAAAAATATTGCTCATCAAGTAAAAAAAATGAATTTACAAGCATTAAAAAATTTTCGAAATCGTTTTAATTTACCAGTAATTGATTCTAAGATTGAAGAACTACCATATATTATTTTTGAAAAAGATTCTGAAGAATATCATTATTTGCATGAACGTCGCAAATCTTTAAAAGGTTATCTTCCAAGTCGTTTAATGCATTTTACAAAAAAGATAAAATTACCTAATTTAGAAGATTTTAAATCTCTTTTAGAGAAACAAAATAAAAAAATTTCTACTACTATAGCTTTTGTTCGTATTTTAAATATTTTACTTAAAAATAAAAATATTAAAGATATAATAGTACCTATTGTTGCTGATGAAGCACGTACATTTGGTATGGAAGGATTATTTCGTCAGATAGGAATTTATAATTCTAATGGTCAAAAATATATTCCACAAGATCATAAACAAATAGCTTATTATAAAGAAGATAAAAAAGGTCAAATTTTACAAGAAGGTATTAATGAATCAGGTGCTATAGCTTCTTGGTTAGCTGCTGCTACATCTTATAGTACTAATGATTTTCCAATGATTCCTTTTTATATTTATTATTCAATGTTTGGTTTTCAACGAGTAGGTGATTTATGTTGGGCTGCTGCTGATCAACAAGCACGTGGTTTTTTAATAGGTGGTACTTCAGGTAGAACTACGTTAAATGGTGAAGGACTTCAACATGAAGATGGTCATAGTCATATTCAATCTTTAATTATTCCTAATTGTATATCTTATGATCCAACATATGCTTATGAATTAGCAGTAATTATCCAAAACGGATTAATACGTATGTATGGTGATTCACCTATAAATGTATATTATTATATAACTACTTTAAATGAAAATTATTCAATGCCAAAAATGCCAAAAGGTGTTGAACAAGGTATTTGTAAGGGTATTTATAAATTAGAAACATTTGAGGGTAATAAAGGAATAGTACAATTATTAGGTTCAGGTTCTATTTTACGTTATGTACGTAAAGCTGCTAAAATTTTAGTACAGGATTATGAAATAGGTTCTGATATATATAGTGTTACTTCTTTTACTGAGTTATCTCGTAATGGACAAGATTGTGATCGTTGGAATATGCTTCATCCTACTCAAAAACCACATATTCCTTATGTTACTCAAGTAATAAATGATACTCCCACAATAGCAGCAACTGATTATATGAAATTATTTGCAGAACAAATTAGAAATTATATTCCAAGTAAAGAATACATTGTATTAGGTACTGATGGATTTGGTAGATCAGATAGTCGAGAAAATTTACGATATCATTTTGAAGTAAATGAATTTTATATAGTAATTGCTACTTTAAGTTTATTAGCTAAATGTAATAAAATTAAATCATTTATAGTTAATGATGCGATTAAAAAATTTAATATAGATCCAGAAAAAATTAATCCGCGTTTAGTATAAGAGATATAGAATAATGTTTATTAAAATTTATGTACCAGATATTGGTACGAATGAAGTTGAAATTATTGAAATTATGGTAAAAGTTGGAGATCAAGTTCAAGTAGAACAATCATTAATTATTGTAGAAGGTGATAAAGCTTCTATAGAAATACCATCTCCTCAATCTGGTATTGTAAAAGAAATTAAAGTAGCAATTGGAGATAAAATTGAAACTGGTAAATTAATGATGATTTTTGAATCAAAATCTGTAATACCAAAATCACCTATATTAGTAAAAGAAAAAAAAGAATTTTTTTCTGATATAGTAAAAAATAAAGAGGGTATAATACCGTATATAAATACTAATTTAATAAAATCGGATAAATTAATAACAGAAAATAAAGAAAATTTATTTAAACAATCATTATTTAATACTACAAAGTATAGTAAAAAATTAGAAATAAATCAGTTAAATATTAATCATAAAAATAAATTTATTGAAAATACTGCTTATATATATGCAACTCCAGTTATTCGTCGTTTAGCGCGTGAATTTAATATTAATTTAGAAAAAATTAAAGGATCTGGTCGCAAAGGTCGTATTGTATATGAAGATGTTCAAATTTATATTAAAGATATGTTAAATAATATTAATAATAAATCTACAAATATTTTTCAAAATATACAATCATGGCCAAAAATAGATTTTAAAAAATTTGGTGAGATTGAAGAAATTAATGTTGGACGTATTCAAAAGATTTCTGCTGCTAATTTAAGTCGTAATTGGTTATCAATTCCACATGTTACTCATTTTGATAAAATAGATATTACTGATTTAGAAGAATTTCGTAAAAAACAAAATAAAGAATTCATAAAATGTAATTTAGATGTAAAATTAACATTAATAGTATTTATTATGAAATCTATAGCAGTAGCTTTAGAAAAAATGCCGAGATTTAATAGTTCATTATCTGAAGATGGTAAAAAAATAATATTAAAAAAATATATTAATATCGGTATAGCAGTTGATACAGTAAATGGTTTAATTGTTCCTGTATTAAAAAATATAAATACAAAAGGTTTAAATCAATTATCACGTGAACTTTTTATTATTTCTAAGAAAGGACGGAGTGGTAAATTAACATCAGATGAAATGCAAGGTGGTTGTTTTACTATTTCTAGTTTAGGTGGTATTGGAACAACATATTTTTCTCCTATTATTAATGCTCCAGAAGTTGCTATTTTAGGTGTATCTAAAACAATTATGGAACCAATTTGGAATAATAAAGAATTTATACCACGTTTAATGTTACCAATATCTTTATCTTTTGATCACCGTGTGATTGATGGTGCTGATGCTGCACGTTTTTTAATTATTATTAAAAATATACTTTCTGATATTCGTTGTTTGATACTTTAATAAAGTTAATATAATTATAATTTTTATTATATTTAATTAAAGTATTTTTATAATTATTTTAAAAAAAATAAAATTTGAATTTATTATTTGTATTTTTATAATATTAATAATTTATATAATTTTAATAAAATAATAATTTTTAATATATAAAATTATTAATAATATTATATAAATATATATTTATTTATTTAATAAAAATAAAGATAAAAATTTTTAAAAAAATAATATTTTATTTTAAATATAAAAATAATATTTTTATTTTAAAATAATTAATATAGGAGTTAATTATGAATCATGAAATAAAAACTCAAGTTGTAGTAATTGGAGCTGGTCCAGCAGGATATTCTGCAGCTTTTCGTTGTGCTGATTTAGGTTTAAAAACTGTTTTAATTGAACGTTATTCTAATTTAGGAGGAGTTTGTTTAAATGTAGGTTGTGTTCCGTCAAAAACATTATTACATTTTTCTAAAGTAATTAAATCAGCTAAATCTTTAGAAAAACATGGTGTGATTTTTAATTCACCAAATATTAATCTTGATAAGATATGTGCATGGAAAAATAATATTATTACTAAATTACATAATGGATTATCTATTATGGCTAAAACTCGTAAAGTTACGATAATTTATGGAGTAGGTACATTTACTAGTATTAATACTTTAAGTGTTAAAAATAAAGATATTTTAACTACTATTTATTTTGATAATGCTATTATTGCTGTAGGTTCTCATTCAGTAAAATTACCATTTATTTCTCATGAAGATCCACGTATTTGGGATTCTACTGATGCATTAACATTAAAAAGTATTCCAAAACGTTTTTTAATTATTGGTGGTGGTGTTATTGGTTTAGAAATGGGTACTGTATATCATGCATTAGGTTCAACAGTTGATATAGTAGAAATGTCTGATCAAATTATTCCTTTTGCAGATAAAGATATTGTAAATATTTTATTTCAATATATTAATAAACAATTTAATATTAAATTAAACACACAAATAATAGATATAAAAATAGAAAAATCAGGTATTTATGTTACTATGAAAAATCAAAATATGATACTTGATACAAAATGTTATGATGCAATATTAGTATCTATAGGTCGTAATCCTAATGGAAAGTTATTAAATTTAGATAAAATTGGAATTAATACTGATGAATTTGGTTTTATAAAAGTAAATAAACAATTACGTACAAATATTTCACATATTTTTGCAATTGGTGATGTTATAGGTCAACCTATGTTAGCACATAAAGGTATACATGAAGGTCACATTGCTGCAGAAGTTATTTCTGGTATGAATCATTATTTTGATCCCAAAGTTATACCATCTATTGCTTATACTGAACCAGAATTAGCTTATGTAGGAATAACTGAAAAAGAAGCAAAAAATAATGGAATAAATTATAAAATTGCTACATTTCCATGGACTGCATCTTCACGTGCGATAATTTCTAATTCTTCATATGGAATGACAAAACTTATTTTTGATAAAAATACTAATTGTATTATTGGTGGAGCAATTGTTGGAGTGAATGGTGGTGAATTATTAGGTGAAATTGGTTTGGCTATAGAAATGGGTTGTCATGTAGAAGATATTGCACTTACTATTCATGCACATCCAACATTATATGAATCAATAGGATTATCAGCAGAAATTTATTTAGGTACAATTACTGATTTATTAAATATAAAATCTAAAAATAAATAATTAATTATAAAATTTATTTTAATATGCTATATATTATATAAATTTAATAAATTATTTATTTAAAATTTTGATTAAATAATTTAAAAATATTTTTATATTATAAATTATTTTTATAAAAAAACTATTTTTCCAATATATGGTAAATGTCTATATTTTTGAGCATAATCTATACCATAACCTACTATAAATTCATCTGGTATTGAAAAACCTATATATTCTATGGGAACGTTAACCTCTCTGCGTTCTGGTTTATCTAATAAAGTACAGATTGCTAATGATTTAGGTGAACGTAATGATAAAATTTTACGTATTTTATTTAAAGTATTACCAGAATCAATTAAATCTTCTATAATTAATACATCTTTGTTATAAATGTCTTCATCAAGATCTTTAAGTATTTTTATATCATGAGTTGTTGACATATTATTACCGTAACTAGATACAGTTATAAAATCTACTGAATGTGGTACGATTATAGTACGACATAAATCTGCTATAAATATAAAAGAACCACGTAAAAGACCAATAAGAACCATGTTTTTATTATTATTTTTATAATTTTCTGATATTTGTTGTCCTAATTCAATAATACGAGTATTTATTTTTTTTGTAGAAATCATAATATCTATAGTATATTTCATAATATATATTTTATTAATTTTTTATTGTTTATATTTTTTATTTTAATAATTTTTAAAAGATATATTTATTATTTTATAATTATAATATGATAAATAAGAATAATATATTAAAACTATTAAATATACTATTTTATGTATATTTTATAAATTTTTTTATAAAATTTATTTTTATATTTTTTATTTAATAAAAATATTTTTAATATTTGATATATAATTTTTAGAAAAAATATTTATTTAAAAATTAAAAAATTAATCATATTTAAAAAATTAATTAATTTTAGTTAATTTAATAGTATTAATATTTGTTAATATTAAATGAATTATTAATAAATTTTATATTTAAATAATATTTTAATAAATAATTTTATAATATATTATGAATTAAAGTAATAATATATTATAATAAATATTAATATTTATTATAATATATAATATTTATAATAATATAAAATATAATTTATTTAAAATATATTATATAAAAATTATTATTAATTTTATTAATATTTTATTATATTATAATGGTATATTTAAATATTATTTTAAAATTAATATAAATATTTAATATTAATTATATTTATTTAAAATATTTTTATTTTAATTATATATAATATGAAAAAATATTTTTTTATATTATATATATATGCCGAAGTGGTGAAATAGGTAGACACAATTGATTCAAAATCAATCGTAGTAATACATGCCGGTTCAATTCCGGCCTTCGGTATAAAAATTTTATAAATAAGTATAAATATTTTAATAATTTATATTTATTTGTTAATATAAATTATAAATTTATTTTTTTTAAAAAATAAAATATCCACTAAAAATTATATTTTTTATAAAATTATAAGTGGATATTTTTATAAAAATTTTATTTTTTATTAAGTTTGAAGAGCTTGAATAGCTGTTAAAGCTATAGTATAAACAATATCTTCTACTAAAGCCCCTCGTGATAAATCATTTACTGGTTTTTTCATACCTTGTAACATAGGTCCTATAGACATTAAATTTGCAGAACGTTGTACTGCTTTATAAGTAGTATTTCCAGTATTAAGATCTGGAAATATAAAAATAGTAGCTTGACCAGCTATTGGGGAATTTGGAGCTTTAGATTTAGCTATTTCAGGTATAATAGATGCATCGTATTGTAAAGGTCCATCTATAATAAGATTAGGACATTTTTTTTGTGTTAAATAAGTAGCTTGACGAACTTTTTCTACATCATGACCTTTACTAGAATTTTTAGTAGAATAAGATATCATAGCTATTCGTGGTATAATTCCAAAAGCTTTAGCTGAATGAGCTGATTGAATTGCTATTTCAGAAAGTTGTTCTGCAGTTGGATTTGGATTAATTGCACAATCACCATATATTAATACTTGTTCTGGTAATAACATAAAAAATATAGAAGATATTAATGAATTACCTTTTGAAGTTTTTATTAATTGTAATGCAGGACGAATAGTATTAGCAGTAGTATTAATAGCTCCAGATACTAAACCATCAACTTCACCTTGTTCCAACATAAGTGTACCTAACATTACATTATCTTCTAATTGTTTACTTGCTATAGATACAGTTATACCTTTATTTTTTCGTAAAATAAGTAAACGTGATATATAATTTTTACGTATCATAATAGGATTTATAATTTTAATATTTTTACTTAATTTAATATTTTGTTGAATAGCTAATGTTTTTATTTCAGTTGGATTACCTAATAATATACATCGTGCAATATTACGTTCTGCACAAATATTAGCTGCTTTAATTGTACGAAGTTCATTACCTTCTGGTAAAATAATACATTTATTAGCTTTTTGTGCTAATTGGGTAAGTTGATAGCAAAACATTTGAGGAGAAAGATAATTTAGTTTTTTAGAAGGTGTAGATAATAATTTTATCCATTCTTTATTAATATGATTAGAAATATAATTTTTTATTTTTTTTATACGTTCAAAATCATTAGATGGTGTTTGAAAATTAAATTTTTGAAGATTAAATATAGTTTGCCAGTTATTAGTGTTAACTATAAAAATTGGTAATTTAGTTTGATAAGCATATTTATATAATTTATTTACAATATTATTAGAATTATAACCATCAGTAAGAAGTATAGCACCAATTTTAACACCATTTATTATAGATAAATAAATTGAAGTTAATATATCATAATGATTTACAGAAATTACAAGTAATGTATTAGAATAAAAATATTTTAATTTATTAAAAATTTTATTTGTACAAAAAGTTATTGATTTTAATCGACGATTTATAACATCACCTTTATTAATAAAACGAGCTTTTAAATGTTGAACTATATCTATAATTCGTGGTGTAATTAAATCAAAATTCCAAGGTATATAACCTAATATTGGTAATGATATTTCTTTATGTAATGCTAAAATATTGATATTAGTATTATTAGTTTTTTTATGATTGTAAAACATTTCAAATATTTTATTACAAGAAGAATGTTCATGATTAAAATTAGTATTAAATTTATTAATAATGATACCAAGAATATTTTTATTTTTATTACCACCAAATTTATTATGTATTAGTTTAATACGTTCTTTTAATTCTGATTGATAAACTTGATTTATATCTATAACAAAAATAATTTTTGCATTTAATGTTTTTGCAATTTCATAATTTAATATATTAATAAATTGATATTCATGATATGGAATTAATCCTTCTATAAATATTATTTTTGAGTTTTTTTTATTTTTATAAAATTTTTCTATTAATTTTTCCATTAAAATAATTTTTTTATTTTTACTAAGTAAATCACAGGCATAATTTAAATTTAAAGATGTATCCTTTGTAATAGAAAAATTATTTTTATTAGTAATAATATTTTTATTTATAGTATTTTTATAAGAATGTGGTATATATATAGGTTTAAATGTATTTAAGCTAATATTTTCTTTTTTTATAGAATGAATAATACCTAAACTAATATTAGTTAAATTAATATTAGTATCAGCAGGAATTAACATAATTATATGTGACACGAAATATTCTCTCTAAATTTTTATAAGGATAAAATAATTTTTTTATTTTATATATTTTATTTTAATATTTTAATTATTATTAATAAATAAATGATATAATTTTATATTATATGATATTATTTGTATAATAAAAAAATAAATTTTATAATAAAAATATTTTATTTTTAAATTATGTAATTTTGTTAATTTTAAAATTATTTATTTATAATATTTGATTTTTATTTTTTTTAAAACATATGTAATAAAAATATATATTTTTGTTAAGAAATTATATTTTTTATAAAATAAATAATTTTTAATTAATATTAAAATAAATATGTATATTTATTATAAGTAGTAATATTAAGTATGTTAATTTTATAAAATATAATATTTAAAATATTTAATTAATTTAAATATTTTTATAAAAATATATATATAAAATAATTAATCTTAAAAAATATATTTTTAGTTATATAATATTTTTATAATTATAAATTAATATTATAATAATATTTTTTTATAAAAAAAATAAATTAATTATATGTTTTAAATATTATTTTGAAATATAATTTAAATTTTATATAATATTATAAATTATTTTATATATGTTATATTTAAAAAAAATATATATTAATATTTTATTAAAATATTAATATATAAAAATTAATGTAGAAAATATATTAGTAATATTAAATTTATGTTTTTAATATATAAAATATTATTTTTATTTAACTATTTATTATATGATAATATACAACAATAAAATAATTAAAACTGATTCTAAAGGTTATTTAGAAAATATTTCTGATTGGAATGAAAATTTAGCTATAAAATTAGCTAATAAAGAAGGGATTATACTTACTGATATACATTGGGAGTTAATATTTTTTATTCGTAATTTTTATAAAAAATTTAATACATCTCCTACCATGAGGATGTTAGTTAAATCTATAGAAGAAAAATACGGTAAAAAAATAGGTAATACTCGATATCTTTATTATTTATTTCCTAAGGGTCCAGCAAAACAAGCTACTAAAATTGCTGGATTACCTAAACCAGTAAAATGTATTTAAAAATAATGTTTTAAATAAATTTTAATTTAAATGAAATATAGTTATTATTTTTTTATAAAATATATAATATATATTAATATATTAATAATATTTTAATAATTGATAATAATTTATATAATTAAAAAAAATTTTAAATTTATTATATAACATATTTACTAAATATTTAAAATTTTTATATAATTTCAAAATTATGTATAAAATTATATAAAATAGTATATAAAAATAAATATTTAAAATATAATAAAAAATATATAAATATTTATACATAAAATAAATAAAAAAAATTATATTTTTTATATTATTAAAAATTTAATGAATTTTAAAAAATAATTTTAATATGAAAATTAATTATGTAATATTTTATTATATATAAAAATTTTATAGTTTTTATTATACTATAGATTATAAAAAATTGTTTATTATATAATTAAAAATATTATATTTTAAAATTAATATTATATAAAATATGTTAAAATAATATCATATTGAAATTATAATATAATTTAATAATATTTATTATTTAATAATTTATTTTTATTTAAATAAATAATTTATAAAAAATATATTATATTTTGTATTAATTTAATATTTGGTTTTTAAATTTAATTTAATTATTTATATTTTTAATAAAATAAATAAGTTTTTATATTATTTTAATAGAGATTTTTATGAATAAAAAAATTCATCCAAAATATCAAGAAATTACAGCTAGTTGTTCTTGTGGTAATATAATTAAAATTAGTTCTACTATATTACATAATATAAATTTAGATGTTTGTGGAGTATGTCATCCTTTTTATACTGGAAAACAACGTGATATTTCTACTGGTGGACGTATAGATCGTTTTAATAAACGATTTAATATACCATATAAAACTAATAAAAATATTTAATTTATAATATAATATTTTTTATTTATTATATAATTACATATTTATATATTATGTTTTTAATATTATTATTTTAATAAAATAAAATAAATATATATTGTTTTATATAACAAATAAAATAATTAATTTAATTATTAAATATTTAATTATAATTAATATATATAAAATTTATATATAATGTAATTATATAATAATTTATAAAAATTTTATTTATTTTAATAAAATTAATAATTTAAACCAAATATGTGCTAACCAATACATTATTATTACTAAAAACCAACTAATTAGTATAGATACTAATAAATCTTTAGGCCAATGCATACCTAATATTAAACGACTTTCCATAATAATAAGTGCCCATAACATTAATGATATTACAGTTTTATAATGATGATTAGACCATAATAATCCAGATCCTAGTAAAGCCCAAGTAACAGCAAATAAAGTATGTCCTGAAGGAAAAGAAGAGTTATTTTCATATTTCCAGTATTTATATAACCAATTTGGTATTAATTTTTTATTTGTAAAAATATTTTTTATAAAAAGATTATTATTTTTAATATATAAGAAATAAAAAGATTTATTATTAAAATTATTATTTTTTTTAAATAAAACAGTAAATGGTCGTGGTTCTTTTATATAAATTTTAATAAAAGATTTTATTCCTTGACCAATTAATATAATAGTACAAATTAAAATTATTAATTTTAGTGAATTTTTTTTATTAAATTGTAAATACCATAAAAATAAACTATTTAAAAAAATAGTTATAAAAATTCCCCATGGTAATTCTATAGTTAAAGTAATATAATATAACATTTTTAAAATAATTTCATTATTATTTAGTGACCAATGCCAATTTATTATCCATGAGATTGTTGGCATAATAAGTAATAATAATGTACTAATTGTTGTATTTTTTATTATTTTATAAATTTTTTATTCCTTATTATTTATTTATTTACGGATATTATAGATAATATATTTTAAATAATTTTAATAAAAATTAATATGAAATATATTTTATAGATTTAATTTTAATAATATATTTAATATTAATAATATATTATTAATATTGTTATAATTTTATTATATTAATAATATATACTATATATTTATTTAATAAATAAGGTAATATTTATATATTAAAGATTAATATTTTATATATTTTTTTTAAAAAATATATAAAATGTTTTATATATTAACATTATAATTTTATTAGATTTAATTAATTTAATATTTAATTTTATTAAATTCAATGATATATTTAAATTTAAAAATATTTTATTATTATAAATAATTATTATTGATAATTTATAATAAAGTAATTTAAAATTAATAAAAATTAGATATTTATATTTTAACGCTAGTTTTTTTATTAAAAAATAAATATAACATATATAAAAAATATTAGTATGAAATATATTTATGGAAAATAATATGCAATTGAAACGGGTAGCAGAAACAAAATTACCAACACCTTGGGGTGATTTTTTAATGATTGGATTTGAAGAATTATCTACAGGTCATAATCATTTAGCATTAATTTTTGGTGATATTTCTAATAAAACATCAATATTAGCACGAGTTCATTCTGAATGTTTAACTGGTGATGCATTATTTAGTTTACGTTGTGATTGTGGTTTTCAATTAGAAGCTGCTTTATCATATATTGCTAAAGAAGGATGTGGAATTTTATTATATCATCGTCAAGAAGGACGTAATATTGGTCTTTTAAATAAAATTCGTGCTTATGCTTTGCAAGATAAGGGAATAGATACTGTAGAAGCTAATTATCAGCTTGGTTTTGATGCCGATGAACGTGATTTTACTTTATGTTCTGATATGTTTAAATTATTAGGTATTAATACGGTTCGTTTATTAACTAATAATCCTAAAAAAGTTTCAATTTTAATTAAATCTGGTATTAATATTACTGCACGTATTCCTTTAATTGTAGGAAAAAATCCAAGAAATATGTATTATTTATCTACTAAAGCTAAAAAAATGGGACATATTTTTGATTAAGAATTAAAATTTTAAATAAATATTAAAAATTTTATTATTATATAAATAATGAATTTTATTATTTAATATTTTTAATAATAAAATATTATATAAATTATTTATAATAATTATAAAAAATATAATAATAATATTGTTTTAAGATAATTATAAAAATAAAATATTTTTTATAATATTTATAATTTAATTTTAAATTATATTATTTTTATTATTTTATATAATATTTATAATTTTAATATAAATAATAATATTATATATTATGAATTATTTTAATAATAAATAAATATTTTATATTTTCAATAAATTCTTTATATATATGAATTTTAAATTAATAATATTTAATATAAAAATATTTAAAATAATTTATTATATATTTTATATAAAAATATTATATATTTTATATAAAATAATATTTTTAAAATTTAATAACATTTTTATAAATAATATTTATAAAAAATTAAGAAATAAAAATTATTTATTTATTTTTTTATTTTCTATCCATTTCCCATTAATATAAAAAGCAAACCAACCAGTTGTTTCACCATTTTTTTCTGAAGTAATATATTGTTCCTTATTTTTTCGATTAAATCGGACTAATGTCATATTACCTACGTTATCCAATATTGGAGCATCTGTTAAATAATGAAGTTTTTTTGATAATCGATCTTTAAAAAGAATTAATTCTTTTACTAATGGAGCACGAGTTTCACGTGATTTAGGAAAAGTATTAGCTGCTAAAAAAATACCAGAAGATCCATTACGGAGAACAAAATAAGCATTAGATTTTTTACATTTTAATTCTGGTAAAGGTATAGGATCTTCTTTTGGTGGTGCAATATCACCATTATGTAAAATTTTACGAGTATTTTTACAATGTTCATTTATACAGCTCATATATTTACCAAAACGTCCTATTTTTATATACATTTCATAATTACATTTATCACATTTCAGTATTTTTTCTTGAAATTTTTTAATAAGAAAATTTCCTTTTTTAAGAATATAACCATCACAAATTGGATTATTTCCACAAATTAATAATTTATTTTTATTATCAATAAAATAGTTATCCATTGCTGTATTACATTTTTTACAACGATTACGAGCACGTAATGCATTTGTTTCTGCTTTATCTCCTTCTATAACATTTAAAATTTCTATTTCAGGTATTAAATTTATAGTAGTTTTACAACGTTCTGTTTGTTTTAGTATATAACTAGAACAACTTAGAAAAACTCCAGTGATAGCAGTTTTAATTCCCATTTTTTTATTACATTTTGGACAGTTAATATTAGTAATAACTATTTTATTTAAACGCATACCACCAATTTCTGGATTTTTTTTTGCTATTTCTAATTGTTTATTAAAATCTATAAAAAATTCATCTAACATTACTTTCCATTTAGTGTTATTTAGAGCAATTTGATCTAGTCTATCTTCCATATTAGCAGTGAAATTATAATTCATTAATTCATAAAAATTTTCTATTAATCTATCAGTTACAATTTCTCCTATTTTTTCTGCATAAAAACGATGATTTTTTAATCGTACATAACCTCGATTTTGGATAGTTGAAATAATAGATGCATAAGTTGAAGGTCGTCCAATACCACGTTTTTCTAATTCTTTAACTAATGAAGCTTCATTATATCGTGATGGAGATTTAGTAAAATGTTGACTAGGAATAAATTTTTGTATTTTTAATTTTGTACCAATTTTAATAAATGGTAATATATGTTCTTTATTTTTTTTATATATCATAGGAATTACTATAGTCCAACCATCAAAATGTAAGGTACGACCTTTTGTACATAATTTATAATGATTTGCATTTACTAATAAAGTAGAACAATCATATTGTGCTGAAGTCATTTGACAAGCAACAAATTGACACCATATTAATTGATATAATTTTTTTTCATCTATTTCTATAATTTTTAATTGTTCAAAAATTATATTAATGTCTGTAGGACGAATAGCTTCATGTGCTTCTTGAGAATTTTTGGTAGTATTATATTTATTTGGAGATTTTGGTAAATATTTTTTATTAAAATTTTTATTAATATAATGACGTACCATAATTATTGATTCTTGACTTAAATTAGTAGAATCAGTACGAATATAAGTAATATATCCATTTTCATATAATCGTTGTGCTATCATCATAGTTTTTTTTACACTAAAACCTAAATATGTATTTGCAGCTTGTTGTAGTGTAGAAGTAGTAAATGGTGCATGTGGTTTTATTTTAGTTATTTTACTTTTATAATTAAATACAGTAAAACATTCTTTTTCTAATAATTTAATAGTAGTTTGAATTTGTTTTAAATTAATTGGTTTAAATAAATTATTGTTAATATGTGTTACTTTCATTGGAATAATAATTTTAGATTTTGTTAGTAAGTTAATATATAATTTCCAATATTCTTGCGGTATAAAAGCTTTAATATTACGTTCACGTTCTACTATTAATCTCATAGCTACTGATTGAACTCTACCTGCAGATAAACCTCTAGCAATTTTTTTCCATAAAATAGGAGAAATCATATAACCTACAATACGATCCATAAAACGACGAGCTTGTTGTGCATTTACACGATTAATATTTAACTCTCCAGGTTTTTTAAAAGCTTGTTGTATGGAATTTTTAGTAATTTCATTAAATATTATACGACTAAATCGTTTATGATCTCCTCCAATTATTTCTTTTAAATGCCAAGCAATAGCTTCTCCTTCACGATCAAGATCAGTAGCAAGATAAATATGTTTTGCTTTTTTAGCTAATAGTTTTAATTCATCAACTATTTTTTCTTTACCTGGTAATATTTCATATTTTGCTTCCCAATTATTATAAGGATCTATTCCCATACTATTAATATATTTTATTTTTTTATTTTTTATAATTTTATTTTTTGTTAAATTATTATTTTTTTTATTAATTGAGTGATTAGTTGGTAAATCACGAATATGACCAATACTAGATTTAACGATATAATTATCTCCTAAATATTTATTAATAGTTTTAGCTTTTGCTGGAGATTCAACTATTACAAGGGCTTTATTCATATTTACCTGTATATAATTTATAAATTTTATTTAAAAGATAATATTATATTTTTAGTTTTATGTTTTTTTAATTTTAATTTTATTTAATAATATATTTTAAATATAAATAATATGAATTATTTAATTTAAAATTATTTTTTTAAAAAAATATAATATATTAATTTATGATATAAATAAATATTTTTAATAAATATAATTTTAAAATATATTATAGTTTGTAAATTAAATTATAAATAAAATTTATATAATTTTATTTAAATTTATATATAAAAAATTAAATATATTAATTAAATTATTATTTATAAAAATTAATTGAAATGAAATAGATTAGTTTATAGATTTAAATAATTAAATAATTGTTAAATTATTTAATTATTAATTTTTAGAATTTATCTTATATAAAACATTTTTACTAATTTAAAAATTTTAATATATTTTAATTAAAATTAATTTTGAAAAATATTATTATTAATAATTAATATATAAATAATAATAAAATATAAATTTATATAAATTAATAATTTTTATATAAATTTATATTTTATTATTATTTACATAATATTAATTGATTTTATATGTTAATAGTAATAATTTTAAAAAAAAAATTATTTTATTTTATTTTTATTTTTTCGATAAATAACAAGATCTTCAATAGTTAAGGTAATCATATTATTTTTTTTAGCAAATTTTATTACTTCAGGTGCACGTGCCATACTACCATCATCATTAATTAATTCACATAATACACCAGCAGGTTTTAAACCAGCCATAGTTACTAAATCAATAGTTGCTTCAGTATGACCTTGTCTACTTAATACACCACCTGGTTGTGCTTTTAATGGAAATACATGTCCAGGACGATTTAAATCACTAGGTTTTGCATTATCAGCAATAGCTGTTTGAATAGTTTTTATTCTATCTGATGCAGAAACTCCTGTAGTAACACCATGAGCCGCTTCTATGCTTACAGTAAAAGGTGTTTGAAAATGACTTGAATTATTAATTACCATCATTGATAAATTAAGTTTTTGACAAATGTATTCTGGAATGCATAAACATACTATTCCGCTTCCATAACGAATAGTAAAAGCCATTTGTTTAACTGTCATAGTTTCAGCAGCAAAAATTATATCTCCTTCATTTTCACGATTTTTATCATCTAATACCATTACTCCATGTCCATTACGAAGTGAAATAAGAGCACGTTCAATACGTTCTATTTGTGTTCCAAAATTTAAAAGTGATATTTGATTCATAATCAGAAACCTTATGATAGAATTTTAAATTATTAAAATTATAATTATACTAAAATTAATTAATAATAATTTTATTAAAATATAACTTTTTATTTTTACAATAATATTAAATTTATTAATATTAATTTTTTAATAAAATAATAAAAAATTTTTTATTATATAAAAATATTTTATTTTTAATAAAAATTATTTATATTTTAAAAAAATATATTAATTATAACATTATGTAAAATTAATTTAATTAATAATATTTATATTATTTAATATTTTTAAATAATAATATTTTATATAATTATTTTATTTTTATTTATAATTTAATTATAATATATTTTTTTTTATTTTTAATATTTTTATCTTTAATTACATTAATAATATTAGAAGTTGAAAAACCTTTTTTAAATTTTAATATTTTTACATCACCTCCATTAGCTAACACATCTTCACTACCATTAATATTTTTTAAATTATAATCACCACCTTTTACTAATAAATCTGGTAAAAGATTAGAAATTAAACGTTTTGGAGTATCTTCTTCAAAAGAAACGACCCAATCTACTGATTTTAATGAATTAAGTACAATCATACGATTTTTTAATGTATTAATTGGACGATTTTTTCCTTTTAAGCGTTGAGTAGAAGAATCACTATTTACTGCAACAATTAAACGATCACCAAATTTACGAGCGTTATTTAAATATGAAATATGACCAGCATGTAAAATATCAAAAATTCCATTTGTCATTACTACTTTTTCATTACGTTTTCGTGCATTTATTATAGCAATTTTTAATTGTTCTTCTGTCATTATTCCAAAATTTATTTTTGAATATTTTTTTATAACATTTTCTAATTCAATTAATGAAATGTTAGAAGTACCTAATTTACCTACTACTATTCCTGCAGCTAAATTAGCTAAAAAACAAGATTCTTTTAATTTATTTCCAGAAGCTAAAGAAGTAGCTAATACACTTATTACTGTATCACCTGCACCAGTTACATCAAATACTTCTTTAGCTTGAGTTGGTAAATATAATGGTTTATGATTTGGTTGTAATAAAGTCATTCCATTTTCAGATCTAGTAATTAATAGTGCAGATAAAGAAAAACTAGATATTAATTTCATTCCCTTTATAATAATTTCATTTTCATTTTTACAATGACCAACTACTGCTTCGAATTCAGATAAATTTGGTTTTAATAATGTAGCACCATAATATCGTTTAAAATCAGAACCCTTCGGATCAATTAATACTGGAATATTTGCAATTTTTGCTAATTTTATTATTTTTTCTATTTGATTTAATGTACCTTTCCCATAATCAGATAATATTAAAATATCAATTTTTGGTAACATATTTTTAATATTAACTAATATAGATTGTGTATTTATATTTACAAAATGATTTTCAAAATCAAGACGAATTAATTGTTGATTTCGTGATAATACTCGAATTTTTGTAATTGTTGGATGAGTAGGTACTGTTATAAAATTACAAGATACATTCATAGTATTAAGTTTTATTTTTAATGAATTTGCTGCATCATCAATACCAGTTAATCCTATTAAACTTGCATTAGCACCTAAAGAAGCAATATTCATTGCTACATTAGCTGCTCCTCCAGGTCGTTCTTCAATAGAATTAATTTTAACTATTTGCACAGGAGCTTCTGGTGAAATTTGAGTAGTATGACCATATAAATATCGATCTAACATTATATCACCAACTATTAATACATTAGCTTGACGAAAATCAGGTAATGTAATTTTCATCTTATTATCCTCAAAATATAAATTTATTAAAATTAATTTTATTAAATAAATATTAAATAAATTAAAATATTATAATATTTTGATATATTTAATTATTTTTTAATATTTTATTTTTATATTTGTATTAATTTATATTAATATAAATAAATATTTTATTTATTAAAATAAATAAAATATATACAATATAAAAAAATAAAATATTTTAAATATTGAAAAATAATTATATTAATTATAATTGTAATTATAATTATTCCCATTCAATAGTTGCTGGTGGTTTACTACTTATATCATATACTACTCTAGAAATACCTTTTACTTCATTTACAATACGATTAGAAACATGATGAAGAAAATCATAAGGTAAATATGCCCATTTTGCTGTCATAAAATCAGTAGTTTCTATTGCACGAAGTGCAATAACCCAATCATATTTATGACAATCTCCCATAATACTAACTGAACGTATTGGTAAAAATACAGCAAATGCTTGATTAATTTTATTATAAAGATTAAAATTATATAGTTCTTCAATAAAAATAGCATCTGCAAATCGTAATAAATTACAATATTCTTTTTTAATTTCACCTAAAATACGAACTCCTAAACCAGGTCCAGGAAAAGGATGTCGATATAACATATTATATGGTAAACCTAATTTTAAACCAATATTTCGTACTTCATCTTTAAATAAATTTTTTAAAGGTTCAATTAATTTTAATTTCATTATTTTTGGTAAACCACCTACATTATGATGTAATTTTATTACATGTGTTTCTCTATTTTTAAAATCAGTAGATTCAATTATATCAGGATAAATAGTACCTTGAGCTAACCATTTTATATTTGATTTTTTATGAGCTTCTTCATTAAATATTTCTATAAAAGTACGTCCAATAATTTTACGTTTGATTTCTGGTTTTATAATACCTATTAATGCATTTAAAAATCGATTTTCTGCAGATATATGTATAATTTTTAAATTAAAATGAGTATTAAACATATCTAACACTTGTTTTGATTCATTTAATCGTAATAATCCATTATCAATAAATATACAAGTTAAACGATCACCAATAGCATGATATAAAAGTTTTGCAGTAACAGAAGAATCAACACCACCAGATAAACCAAGAATTACACGGTCTTCTTTAATTTTATTTTTAATATTTTTTATAATATTATTAATAATATTTACTGAAGTTCTAATAACTTTACATTGACAAATATCAAAAACAAAACGTTTTAATATACGTTTTCCTTGATTAGTATGTGTTACTTCAGGATGAAATTGTATACCATAAAAATGTTTTTTTTCATTTGCCATAATAGCAATTGGACAATTATCTGTTTTAGCTATAGTAATAAAATCTGGAGGAATAATAGTAACTTTATCACCATGACTCATCCATACATTTAATAATGGTTTACCTAAATTATTAATCATATCTTGAATTTCATATAAAAGTATACAATTATTAATAATTTCTACTTGAGCGTAACCAAATTCACGTTTATAAGAATTTTCTACATTTCCACCTAATTGTATTGCCATAGTTTGCATACCATAACATATACCTAATATAGGTACATTTGCAGAAAATATATAATCAGGAGCTCTTGGACTATTATTTATAATAGTACTTTCTGGACCACCTGAAAGAATTATTCCATTAGGTTTAAATTTACGAATTTTTTCTTCACTTATATTCCAATCCCATAATTCACAATAAACACCAATTTCACGTATACATCGAGCAATTAACTGACTGTATTGTGATCCAAAGTTTAAAATAATAATACGATATTTATAAATATTTTTTTTCATAATAAGATTAATTTTAATAATAAACATAAAATAAAATTATATAATATTAATTAAATATTTTTATCAAAATAATTATTATATTTTAAATATTAATTTAATATATTATTAATATATATTGTAAAAAAAATTAAATAATATGATAGTTAGGTGATTCTTTAGTAATAATTACATCATGTACATGATTTTCTTTAATACTAGCATTACTAATTCTTACAAATTCTGCTTTAGTTCGTAATTCATGAATAGTAGCACAACCAGTTAAACCCATACAAGAACGTAACCCACCCATTTGTTGATGTACGATTGATTTTAACATACCTTTATATGCTACTTTTCCCTCAATTCCTTCAGGTACTAATTTTTCATTATTATTATTATTTTGAAAATAACGATCTGAAGAACCTTGAGACATTGCACCTAATGACCCCATACCACGATAAGATTTAAAAGATCGTCCTTGATATAACTCAATTTCACCTGGTGATTCTTTAGTACCTGCTAACATTGAACCTAGCATTACACAAGATGCGCCGGCAGCAATAGCTTTAGCAATATCACCTGAAAAACGAATTCCACCATCAGCAATAACTGGAATATCAGTACCTTCTAATGCATCAGCTACATCAGCAATAGCTGTAATTTGTGGTATTCCAACTCCTGTAACAATTCTAGTTGTACAAATAGATCCGGGTCCAATACCTACTTTGACTGCATTTACACCTGCTTTAACTAATGCTTTGGCACCAGCTGCAGTAGCAACATTTCCTCCAATAATTGGTAAATTAGGATATTTTATACGTGTTTCATGGATACGCTGTAAAACTCCAGCTGAATGACCATGTGAGGAATCAATGAGTAAAATATCAATACCTGCAGATACTAATGCATCTATACGTTGTTCATTACCTGTCCCTCCACCAACTGCTGCACCCACACGTAATTGATTATATTCATCTTTACAAGCATTTGATAATCGTTCTTCTTTTTGAAAATCTTTAATAGTAATCATATTTAATAAATTAAAATTATTATCTACTATTAATGCTTTGTTAATATGTTTTTCATTTATTTTATGTAATATAATTTTTTGCGTTTTATCATTTTTTATTGTTATTAATTGTGATTTTGGTATCATAATTTCAGTAATTAATTTATTTAAATTAGTAATTAATTGTATATCACGTTTAGTAACAATTCCAAGTAATTTATTATTTTTATCAACTATAGGATAGATTGTAAATCCATTTCGAATAGTTAATTTTTTTACTTCTTTGATAGTAGTGGTTTGAACAATAGTTTGTAAATTCTTTACTATAGTACTTTCATATTTTTTTACTCGACGCACTTCTTTAACTTGACGTTCAATAGGCATATTTTTATGAATAAAACCTAATCCACCTTCTTTTGCTAATGCAATGGCTAAATTAGATTCAGTAACCGTATCCATAGCAGCAGATAAAATTGGAATATTAAGGCGAATATTTTTTGTTAATTGTGTATTAAGTTTTGCAGTGTTAGGTAGTACTTTAGAATCGGAAGGAATTAAAAGTACATCATCAAACGTTAGTGCTTCTTTAGCAATACGTAGCATAGGCAATATCTCATAAAGGTAGTCTATAAAAAGACTAAAATACTACCGTGGCAATATATATAAAGTAGAATTAATAATTTTAATATTTTTTATAAAATACTAAATTATTTAAAATTATATTTTTATTTTAAAAAAAATATAATATTTATATAAAATTTTATAAATAAATATTTTTATATTATTTTTATTTAAAATAAATTTTATTTTAGTTTAAAATATATTTTATATTAAAAATAATAAATTATTTTATTTTATATTAATAATATTTTATATTAATTAATTAAAATATTATTTTAATTAATTAATTATAGTTTTATTAATAAAATTTATTTTAATTTTTATATTAAAATATATTAGATACTGTTTAAATAAATTTATTTATATATAAAATTTTAATTATTAATTTATATTTTAAATATAATATTTTTATTTAATTTTATTAATGTTTTATTTATATAAATATATTATTTTATTGTATATTAATATTATTAATAAATTAATTAATAATATTTTACATTAATATATTATTCTTTCAATAGTAAAATTTAAATTTATAAATAATATATTGAATTAAATTAATATATTAAATTAATATTTAATATATTAATTTTTATTAAATAATTAATATATATTTTTTATAATTTATAATATATTTTATTATTTATATATATTTTTAAATATAAGTAATTATATTTTTTTTAAGAATGGATTTTTATTTTCTTTAAATATAATACGAACGGGTGTACCTATTATTTTTAATGAATAACAAAAATAATTTAATAAATAACGTTTATATGTATTAGATAAATTATTTACTTGATTTCCATGAATAACTATAATTAATGGATTATATCCACCAGAATGAGCATATTTTAATTTTATACGTCTACCATATAATAATGGTGGTTGATTATTATTAATTGCCATATGCATAATCTTATTTAATAATGAAGTATTTATATGATGAATAGAACTATTATAAGTTTTTAATATTGATTGAAATAAATTTTTTATTCCATTACCATATAATGCAGAAATAAAATGTATTTGTACAAAATTTATAAAAGATAATTTAAAATTCAATTTATTTTTTATAGATATTTGATTTTTTTTATTAATATTATCCCATTTATTAATTGCAATAACTATTGAACGTCCATTATTTAAAATAAAATTTAATAATGATAAATCTTGATTAGATATTCCTTTACATGCATCTATTAGTAATAATACTATATGAGAATCTTTAATTGCTTTTAGTGTTTTTATAATTGAAAATTTTTCTATATTTTTTATTATTTTATTACGTTTACGAACTCCAGCAGTGTCAATTAATATATATTTATAATTATTAAATGTCATAGGAATATAAATACTATCTCTAGTGGTACCAGGTGTATCATATACTATTAAACGTTCTTCTTTAAGTAAGAAATTTATTAATGTAGATTTTCCTACATTTGGACAACCAACAATTGCTAATTTTATTGGTATATTGTTTAAATTATTATTATTTTGAAAATTATTATTATTTTTAATTATTTGATTATTTTCTTTAATTATATTAGTAGTATGATTATTATTTGTTATTATGTTATATTTTTTTTCTTTTTTATAAAAAAATGGTATTAATGCATTTTCTATTAATTTTTTTATACCATATCCATGTGTTGCAGTAATAGCATGTATTTTAGAGAAACCTAATGAATAAAAATCAGAAATAGCTATATCATAGTTTAATCCATCAATTTTATTAACTATTAAAAAAGTGATTTTTTTATAATTATATAAATATTTAGCAATACTTTGATCTTCAGGCATAAGATTAGCACGAGCATCTACTATAAAAAATATAATATCAGCTTCATTAATAGCTAATAATGATTGATTAGTTATTTTCATTTCAATATGATTTTTATTTTCATAAATACCACCAGTATCAATAATAATAAATTCATTATTTTTAAATTTAGCAAATCCATATTGGCGATCTCTTGTTAATCCTGAAAAATTAGCCACAAGAGCATTATTGGTGTGTGTTAAACGATTAAATAAAGTAGATTTACCTACATTTTGTCGTCCGATTAATGTAATAATAGGTGTCATTTATTCAAACCTTATATAAGGTATAATTATAAATTTAATATATAAAATATAATATTTTAAATATAATAAATAAAATATAAAATTAATTATGAAATAAAAATAAAATATTTATAATATTCATTTTAAATATATTTTATTATAATAAATAATATTTAATTTTTTATATTTAAAATTTATTAATAATAATATATATTATATTATTATATTTTTTAAATAAATAATTAATTTTTATTATTAATGATGTAGTAAATAATTCTAAATTATTTATATATTATCTTATAATAATTTTACTATTTTTAATATTAATTTAATATATATATTTTTTATTATTTATTATTAAATAATTTTTTAAAAAAAATATTATTAATATTTAGTAATAATATAAAAAATTATTTATATGTATATTTTATATTATTTTATATTTAATATTATTATTTTATTATTATTAATTCAATATATATTATAAATTAATTATAAAATTATTTATTAAATTAAATTTATTTTTTTATATAAATTAATTAAATATAAATTTAATACTAAAATATTTCATTATAATAAATTAAATAAATGATTTTTTTATAAGTATTAGAATGATCTTTGTATTTTTAATTAATATATTTAATTTGATAATTTATTCATATATTAATTTATAATTAAATAAATTAATTATTTTTTATTATATTTTTTAAAATAATTTTAATATTATTAAATATATGTAATATATAAATTATTATATTTTTGTTTCTAATATATATATTCTATTATTTACTATAGATAAATCATTAAATAATAATCTTAAAATATTTAAAAAAAATATATTTATAAAGATTAATTTTATATATTATATAATTGATAATAATATTAATTTGTTATTATTATATTTTTATAGTTAATTTTAAATAAAATTTTATTTTAAAAATTTTAATTGATATAAAAATAAATTTTATTATCAATAGAGATATTTTATATTTTTAATGTAAATTAATTAATATTTTTTAATAATAATAAAATTGTTATTTTGTATTATTGAAAATAAATAATTACTTAATAATAAAATAAAAATTTAATAATTAATCATATTTTATATAATATTTTTAGTTGGGTAAATTATTTAATTTTATACCTAATAAATATTTAAGTATTTCAGAAGTATTGGATTTAATACCTACATTATAAGCAATATATGCATTTTTTATATCACCTTGAGCTAATAAAATATCACCACGTATATCTTGCATTAAAGCTGTCCAGTTAGAATTTTTTATTTTATCTAATGTTTTTAATGCTTTCTTCCATTTTTTTTCTTGTAATTGTATACGTGCTAAATGTAAAGTAATTTGTGAAAATAAATCATCATCTTTTACGTAATATTGTATTTTAATTAATTCTTGTTCTGCTTTTGAAAAATTATTTTTTTTTACATAATATTTAGTTAATTGTAATGCAGTTAATACACCATAAATATTTTTATTGTTATGAATAAAATTTTCTATTTCTAAAATATTATCAATATTATTATTTTTTAAATTATTATTAATTTCTTGATAAGATTTTGATATTGGATATTTATTGTTTTTTTGATAATTTATTAAATAATATGAAATTATTAAAAAAAATATTATAAATAAAATACTTATTTTAAAAAAAATATTATTTTTTAAAATACAATTATATATAATTTTAATTATTTCTTTTTTATTAAAAAAAATGTTTATGATAAAATCCTTATTTTAGAATTTGTTTTAAAAAAGTAATAATTTCATTTTGTGCTAATATTTTTTGTTTTCTATTATAAAGATCTTTTATTATTACTTGTTGTTTTGTTATTTCATGATGATTTAATATTAATACAATACGTGCACCTAATTTATTTGCATAAATTATTTGTTTTTTTATACTTTTTATATTAAAATTAGTCATAATTTTTATATTTGGTAATACATCTCGTATTTCTTCTGAAATTTTTATTGCTATATTTTGTGTATGTATATCAGAAGATATTATATATATATCAATTTTAAATAAAGAATTTATAATTAATGTTGGATTTATAGTTTTTATAAGGAGTATTAAACGTTCTAATCCTATAGCAAAGCCTATAGCTGGTATTTTTTTTCCTCCTAATTTTTCTACTAAACTATCATATCGTCCTCCAGCACATAAAGTATTTTGTGAACCTAAATTATTAGTAATCCATTCAAATACTGTATTATTATAATAATCTAATCCACGAACTAAACGTTCATTAATAATGTATGGTATATTTTCTTGTACTAAAATTTTACATAATGTAGAAAAATGAATATAAGATTCTTCATCTAAATATTTAGAAATATTTGGTGCATTATTTAATAATTTTTGAATTTTTGGATTTTTAGAATCTAATATACGTAATGGATTACGATATAATCGACGTTTACAATCTTCATCTAAAAAATTAATATTTTTTATAAGAAAATTTACTAACATATGACGATATTTAATCCGTGATTTTAATGAACCAATTGAATTTAATTCTAATTTTATATATTTAGTAATACCTAGAATTTTCCAAAAACGAGCAGTTAATAAAATTAATTCAGCATCAATATTTGGACCAGATAAACCAAAAACTTCCACTCCTAATTGATGGAATTGACGATAACGTCCTTTTTGAGGACGTTCATATCGAAACATAGGTCCAAGATACCATAATCTTTGTTCTTGATTATATAATAATCCATTTTCAATACTTGCACGAACACATCCAGCTGTTCCTTCAGGACGTAAACTAATACTATTACCATTTCGATCATTAAAAGTGTACATTTCTTTTTCTATAATATCAGTTATTTCACCAATAGCACGTTTAAATAATGAAGTTTTTTCTATTATTGGTAATCTAATTTCATTATAACTATAATTATTTAATATTTTTTTAAGAATATTTTCAACATATTGAAATAAGATTGCATCTTTTGGTAAATAAGTATTCATACCACGAATAGCTTGAATATTGTTCGACACATTAATTCTCTATTGTTTTGTATAAAAATAAAAAATTAAATATAAAATATTTAAATTTTATATTTAATAATACATGTTAAATATTTTTTATAATAATTTAGTAGGAATAAAATTATTTTTATCTATAATTAATGCTTTATCTCTAATTTTTTTTTCTAATTTATCAATTATTTCATTATTATTAAAATATTCTTTTTTACGTTTTCCATCTTCATAAAAACTACTTTTTTTATAACCACCAGCAATACCTAATGTAGATGTTAATGCTTCACCAGGACCGTTAACTACACAACCAATAATTGATATATCCATAGGTGTAATTATATCTTTTAAACGCTGTTCTAATATTTTTACTGTATTAATTACATCAAATTCTTGACGTGAACAAGTTGGACATGCAATAAAATTAATACCCCGTATTCGTATACGTAATGCTCTGAGAATATCAAAACCTACTTTTACTTCTTCTATAGGATTAGCTGCTAATGAAATACGAATAGTATCTCCGATTCCTTCTGATAGTAATAAACCAATACCTATTGCTGATTTAATAGCTCCACTTTGTATACCCCCAGCTTCAGTTATACCAATATGTAGAGGTTGACTAATACGTGAAGCTATTAATTTATAAGCTTTTACTGTTAAGAATACATCAGATGTTTTTATACTTACTTTAAATTGATCAAAATTAAGACGTTCAAGAATATCTACATGATGCATAGCTGATTCCATTAAAGCTTTAGGTGTTATTTTTCCATATTTTTCTTTTATTCTTTTTTCTACAGAACCACCATTAACACCAATACGAATTGGTATATTATAATCTTTAGCACAATGTACTACTGAACGAATACGTGATTCATTTCCAATGTTACCAGGATTAATACGTAAACAATCTGCACCATATTTTGCTACTTGTAATGCAAGTCGGTAATCATAATGAATATCAGCAATTAATGGAACATTAGTTTGTTTTTTAATAGTACGAAATGCATTTGCAGCATTCATAGTAGGAATGGAAATACGAATAATATCAACACCTGCACATTCTAATTGTTTAATTTGATTAACTGTTTCTTTTATATTAGTAGTACGTGTATTAGTCATAGATTGTACAGTAATTGGTGCATTATCACCAATAGGTATTTTACCAACATAAATTCGTGTTGATTTTCTACGATTAATCAATGTTGTATTGTACATTACTTATTTCCTTAAAAAACTATAATAAATATTATTTTATAAAAAAATTATATATTGATTATTAAATAAATAATATAATTAAATTTTAAAATAAATTTTAATTATTCATTTTAATATTAAATTTTAAATATAATAATATTTATTATTTTAAATATATATTATATTAATTTTTAAATTTTTATTTTATAAAATTTAAAAAATATAAAAATATATTAATAAAAATATTTTTAAGAAGATTTAGAATAATATATAAAATATATAATAAATATTGTATATAATATAAATTAATTTATTTATAAAATTTATATAATATTATTTAATTATTTTATTTTAAATTTATAAAAATAATAATAATTTTTAATATTTAAATACATTTATTAATAAATTTATATTATTTAATAAATATTTTTATTAAATTACTTAATTAATAAATTTATAAATAATTTTATTATTTTTATATGATTATTACATATAATATTAATTAATTATATTAATATTTTTATGTTTTATAGTACGTTTAGCATAAGTAATTACATTTCCTGTTAATTGTCCACATGCAGCATTAATATCATTACCACGTATTTTTCGTATAATAGTTGTAAAACCATATTTTGTTAGTATTTGTAAAAAATGGTTTATACGATTATTAGAACTACAATAATAAGGAGCCATTGGAAATGGATTCCATGGAATTAAATTAATTTTACATGGAGTATTTTTTAATATTTTAGCTAATTGATGTGCATTATCTATACTATCATTAATATTATTTAACATAACATATTCAATAGTTACTCGTCCTTTATTTGCTTTTGATTTTTTTATATAATCATTCACTGCAATTAAAATACTTTCAATATTATATTTATAATTAATAGGCATAATTTTATTACGAATTTCATTATTAGGAGCATGTAATGATATCGCTAATGATATATCAATCATATTACTTAGCATTTTTAATGCTGGTGATATACCAGAAGTTGATAATGTAACATGACGTTTAGATAAACCAAATCCAAAATCATCTAACATAATTTCTATAGCCGGTACTACATTTTTTAAATTTAATAAAGGTTCTCCCATTCCCATCATAACAATATTAGTAATAGGACGTTTATTTATATGTTTTAATGAATTAATAATTTTTGATATTCTCCAAACTTGACCAATAATTTCTGAAACATATAAATTACGTTTAAAGCCTTGTTGAGCTGTTGAACAAAATGTGCAACCTAAAATACATCCTATTTGAGATGATATACATAAAGTAGCACGATTAGTATTAGGAATATAAACAGTTTCAATTTGTTGATTATCGATTTTTATTATCCATTTTATAGTACCATCAATTGAATATTTTTCTGTAATTATTTCAGGTGCACAAATTTCTGCAATATTTTTTAATTTATTTTGTAATATTTTACTAATATTAGTCATTTTATAAAAATCATCACAATAATGATGATATATCCATTTCATTACTTGATCAGCATGAAAAGATTTTTCATTTATTTTTTTAAAAAAAATATGCATTTTTTTACGATTAAAATTAAGTAAATTAATTTTATTTACTTTTGTTTTTTTTTGATTAATATTTTTTATAGTTTTCAATAAATAATTTTTATATAAATCGTTATCAGATATAATAGATTTAAACATAATACTCCTTTTATTTTATTAAAAATTTATAATATAAAATATTAATTAAATTATATAATGTTTTTAATATATAAAATTTTTAATAAATAATATTAATATTTAATTTTTATTAATTTAATATTAAAAATTATAATAAATATATTATTTATTTTTTATAAATTTATTTTATATTTAAATTTATTTTTAAAAATTAATTTAATATAAAATAAATATTAATAATATAATTTAATATTAATTATTATTTATATAATTAATAGTATAATAAGGTATTTCAATTATTAAATCTGCATTTCCAATTTTTGCTTGACAACTTAATCTACTAGTAGGTTCTAATCCCCATGCTTTATCTAGCATATCTTCTTCTAATTCAGAGATTTTATTTAAAGAAAAAAAACCTTTACGTATAATACAATGACAAGTAGCGCAAGCACAAGATTTTTGACAAGCATGTTCAATTTTAATACCATTTTTTATTGCAACATTAAGAATAGATTCTCCTAATTTTGTTTTGATTATAGCCCCTTTCGGACATATTTTTTTTTGAGGTAAAAAAGTAATTTTAGGCATATTAAATTTTATCCATATAATAATTGATAATTTTATATATAAATTATATTATTTATTTTATATAAAAAATTTAATTAATAGAAATTATATTTTTAATATTTATAAATTTTTTAATTATTTTTATATATTTTATATTATTTATTTTTTATAAAATATTTTTAAGTTTTATTTATTAGATATATCATATGAAGGTTTAATTTTAATAGAATTTTTAATACCACTAAATTTTTCTAATGCAGTAACATTTAAAATTCCATTAGTATCTACTTGAAAAGTAATAGAGATTCGTATTTTACCAGCTGGTAATTTTGGAAAACCATATAATACAAAACGTCCTAAAGAGCTACAGTTATCCATTAATTCACTTTCGCCCTGTAAGATATGAATCATCATAGAATTTTGATTATCTTTAAATGTAGTAAATTCTTTTGTACGTATGACTGGAATTGTAGTATTACGTGATATTATTTTTTCAACTAAACCACCTATAGTTTCTAATCCTAAAGATAATGGAGTTACATCTAATAATAAAATATCATTTTTGGGTTTATTTCCTATTAATATATCAGCTTGAATTGCTGCACCAGTAGCCACAATTGTGTCAGGATTAATATTAATTAAAGGATGAAGACTAAAAAATTCTCCTACTTTTTTTCGTACTAAAGGTATACGTGAAGATCCACCCACCATTATTACTTCTTGTATTTCTTTAATATGAATTCCAGCATCTTTAATTGCTCTATAACAAATAAGTAAAGTACGTTTTACTAATTTCATAATTATTTTTTCAAATTGATTTCGTGAAATTTCACCATGCCAATCAAAAATTTTAATATTAACATTTTCTACATTACTTAATGCAATTTTTGTAGAATTAGCAATATTTAATAGTTTTCGTTGTATATAATAATTATTATTATCAGTTAAATTCATACAATTACTTAACCATTTGGCTAATAAATAATCAAAATCATCACCACCTAACGAAATATCACCTCCAGTTGCTAAAACTTGAAATATTCCTTTATTTAAATGTAATAAAGAAATATCAAATGTTCCACCACCTAAATCATATACTGCAATAATTTTTTCTTTACCAGCATTTAATCCATAAGCTATTGCTGCAGCAGTTGGTTCATTTAATAATCGTAATAAATTAAGTCCAGCTAAATATGCAGCATCTTTTGTACTTTGACGTTGTGCATTATTAAAATAAGCAGGTACAGTAATTACTACACCATTTAATTGTCTTTTTAATGCTAATTCTGCTCGAGTAGATAGTATTTTTAAAATTTCCGCTGATACTTCTACTGCATTTACCGATCCATTATCAGTAATAATTAACGGTATATTATTTTTGCTAGATTTAAATTTATATGGTAAATTTGGATATTTTTTTTGTATATCTTTTAAAGAAAGACCTATTAATCGTTTGATAGAACTAATAGAATTGGTTGGATGCATTATCATTTTTTTTTGTGCTTTCCAACCTACAATTTTTAAGTTTTTTTGATAATATACTATTGATGGAAGTAGATAACGTCCTTGATCATCAGATAATATTTTTACTTTACCATATTGAACTGTAGCAATTAATGAATTTGTTGTACCTAAATCAATACCAGCTACTAAGTAATTTTGATATTTATTATTAATGTAGTTAAGTGTATTAATTTTTGATATGGTCATATTAAAGCTTCCATAATTAAAAATTATTAATTAAAATTTAATAATTTTTCTTTAAATTTTTCAGTTTTTTGTTGTAATTTTTTTAAAAAACGTAGTTTATATAAACTATTATAAGCTTTTTCCCATTGTTTATTATTTAAACTTTGGATCATTATTATATTATTTTGTTTTATTATATTATTTAATTTAATATTAAATTTAATTAATGAATTTTCCATATTTTTTTTATTTTTAATAGAATCAAATTCATCAAATAATTCTATTTGTGTATGTAAAAAAATATTATCAAAAATAGTATTTTTTTTATGATGATAATCAATATTAAATAAAGATAAGATATATTCTGCGCGTTTTAATGGATCTTTTAGTATTGAATAAGCTTTATTTAAAATTAATGTTGTTTTTAATGCTATTAATCGTTCTTTTTCTAATTGATAATAAAAACGATCAGGATGAAACTTTCGTTGTAGATCTTGAAAACGAGATCTAATAAGATTATTACTAATAGAATAAAAAATTGGTAGCCTAAATAAAATAAAATAATTCATAATATACTCTATAGGCGTTAATAAACGATATCCTCCTATATATATAATAGGAGGAAAGAAATGTTTTTATACACTAAAACTTTTACCACAACCACAATGATTTATAGCATTAGGATTATTAAATTTAAAACTTTCATTTAATCCTTCTTTTACAAAATCTAGTTCTATACCATCTAAATAAATTAAATTTTTTTTATCAATGATTATTTTAAAACCTTTATTTTTGAATATAATATCATTCTTATTTATTATATTAACTAATTTTAATACATATGTCATTCCAGAACAACCAGAAGTTTTTATTGATAAACGTAAAATAAGATCTATATTTTTTTTTATAAAATTTTGAATATGTTTTACAGCATTATCAGTAATAGTAATTGACATTACAACCTCATAAATTATTGAAAATATATTTAATAATGTATTTAATAATTAAAATATTATTTTATATTATGTTTATTTTTATAATTAATAATTGCTGCTTTAATAGCATCTTCTGCTAAAATAGAACAATGGATTTTAACTGGAGGTAATATTAATTCTTCTGCAATTTGTGTATTTTTTATTTTCTTAGCTTGATCAAGAGATTTTCCTTTCATCCATTCAGTTACTAATGAACTAGATGCAATAGCAGATCCACAACCATAAGTTTTAAAGCAAGCATCTTCAATAATACCTTTGTTATTGACTTTAATTTGTAATTTCATTACATCACCACAAGCTGGTGCACCTACCATACTAGTACCAACATTTGGGTCTTTATTATCAAAAGAACCCACATTACGTGGATTTTCATAATGATCAATTACTTTTGTGCTATAGGTCATATTTTTTCCCATATATTAAAATTAATGATGTGTCCATTTTATTTTATTTAAATCTAAACCTTGTTTAAACATTTCCCATAATGGAGAAATTTCACGTAATCTATTAATAGATTTGTGTATTAATTGAATAGTATAATCAATTTCTTTTTGTGTAGTAAATCGTCCTATAGAAAAACGAATCGAACTATGTGCTAATTCATCATTTATACCTAATGCTCGTAATACATAAGATGGTTCTAAACTGGCAGAAGTGCAAGCTGATCCAGATGATATAGCTAAATCTTTTAATGCCATAATTAATGATTCACCTTCGACATAATTAAAACTAATATTTAAAATATTTGGTACACTATTTTTAAAATCTCCATTTAAATATACTTCTTCTATATTTTTAATTCCATTCCATAAACGATTACGAAGATTATATAAATGAATCATATCAGTTTTCATTTCTTTTTTAGAAATATAAAAAGCTTCACCTAATCCAACAATTTGATGTACAGGTAAAGTTCCAGACCGCATACCACGTTCATGACCTCCACCATGAATTTGAGCTTCAATACGAATACGTGGTTTACGTTGAATATATAACGCACCAATACCTTTTGGTCCATAAATTTTATGACCAGAAAATGACATTAAATTAACTTGTAACTGATTTAAATTAATTGGTAATTTACCAACACTTTGAGTAGCATCAACATGATAAATAATTCCATGTATATGACATATTTCTCCAATTTTTTTAATATCTTGTATTACACCTATTTCATTATTTACATGCATAATAGAAACTAAAATAGTATCATGACGTATCGTAGTATTTAATTCAGATAATGAAATAATACCATTATTTTTTGGTATTAAATAAGTTACTTCAAAACCTTCTCGTTCTAATTGTCTACAAGTATCTAATACAGCTTTATGTTCAGTTGCGCATGTAATAATATGTTTACCCTTTTTTTTATAAAAATAAGCTATTCCTTTAATAGCTAAATTATTTGATTCAGTTGCTCCTGAAGTAAATATAATTTCACGTGAATCTGCTCCTATTAATTCAGCTATTTGATTACGTGCAATATCTACTGCTTCTTCTGCTTGCCAACCAAAACGATGAGAGCGGGAAGCAGGATTTCCAAACGTTCCATCTAAAGTTAAAAATTGCATCATTTTTTTAGCTACACGTGGATCTACTGGTGTTGTTGATGAATAATCTAGATAAATTGGTAATTTCATTATTTTATACTCCATATATTATTTATAAAATTAAAAATATTATTAATTATTTTTATAATATAAAGTAAAATTTGTAATTTTTTATATTGTTATTTATTTAATAAATTTTATTATTTAAATAATTATATATTATCTAAATTTTAATTTTTTTAAAATTTAAAATATAAATTATTTTATAAAATATAATTTTTATTTTAAATAAATTGTTTTATAAATTTTTAATAATTTATTTAATAATTTATATTTTCATAAAAATACAAATAAAAAATTTTATATATAAAGATTTAAAATAAAATAAATATATTTTAATATTATAATTAAATAAAATATTTTATAAATAATTAAAGAATAAAATATATTATTAAATAATGTTTTCGATAAAAACAAATATATAAAATATTTAATTATTTTATTAAATATTTAATGATTTTTTAATCGATTTATAATTATTCCTTTATTTGTTAAATTAATAAAATTTGTATATTTTAATATTTTTAAATATTAATATAATAATGTAAGTTTATAGATTATTGGATATAAAAATTTTATTTTTTATGATAATTTTGATATTTAAGATATGTTAAATATATTTTACATATTACAATTTATATTGTTTTTACTAAATTTAATAAACTATAATTTAAATTAGTTAGAATAACAATATGATAATGACATAATTATAATTTACTATTAGTTAAATTAATACGTTCTTAACGAAATAATAATATTACTAATAAAAATTGATTTATATGTATTATTTTTATTATATATATGTAATATTAATATTAGTTAGCATAAAACATAAAAACATATATTAGTGTTTATAACTAATCTATAATTATAAACAGTATTATATATAGTTTTAACATAAATAATATTATTAATTATATTACTTGTATTGGAAGTTATTGTGAGTTATTTAAAATTAGATTTTTTTTGAATGGATTAACTAAATAAAAATTAGTTAATCCTATATTTTTATAGTTTTAATAATTGAATCAATATTTCTAGTATTAAAAGTTTTTACGAAAATAATTTGAATATTATGTAACATATTTAATATGTATATTTTTATAAAATTAACATAGTTTAATATAGCTGTAGGTATTTTTTTATATATCTGTTATCATATATATGATTTTTTATTTTTTAACTTATAATTAGAAGATATTTATGCATCCTATGTCAACAATTGCTATACGTGCTGTACGTAAAGCTGGTAGTTTTATTTCTAAAAATTATGAAAATATAGATTTTAAAGAAACAACTCAAAAAGGAATAGATAATTTTATTATTAATTTTAATCGTAATATTGAACAATTAATTATTGAAATAATTCGTAAATCTTATCCTAAACATTCTATTATTTCTAAAGAAAGTGGTACACACATTGGTATAGATAAATATATTCAATGGATAATTTATCCATTAGATGGAATTTTAAATTTTATTAAACATTTTCCACATTTTTCTGTTTCAATTGCAGTACTTGTTAAAGGTCGTACTGAAGTATCAGTGGTATATGATCCAATACGTAATGAACTATTTACTGCTAGTCGGGGTAATGGTGGTCAACTTAATGGATATCGTTTACGTAGTAATTATAATAAAAATTTATATACTTCTATTTTAGCAATTAATTTTCCATTTAAAAATAAAAAAAATATTATTTCATATATAAAAATTATTAATACATTATTTACTAAATTTTCAGATTTCAGATATACTGGTTCTTCTTTATTAGATTTAGCTTATGTTGCTGCTGGTCGTTTAGATGGTTTTTTTAAAATTACTTTAAAACCTTATGTATTTTATGCTGGTGAATTATTAATACGTGAATCAGGTGGTTTAATAACTAATTTTATTAATAATTATAATTATATTAGTATTACTAATATAGTAGCTGGTAATCCATATGTAGTTAATATGATACTTTCTATTTTACGTTCAGAACTATATATAAAATAAAATATAAATTTATAATTAATAAATAAAATTAAATTTATTATGAAAATAATATTTTATAATATTTAAAATATTTAAAATATTATCTTATAAAATATTTTATTTATAAATATACTGGTAATTTTGCACAAACATTTAATACTTTTTTTTGAATAAATTTGATTTTATTATCATTATAAACATTATTTAATATATCACAAATCCAATGAGCTAAGTTATATATTTCAGTTTCTTTAAAACCACGACGTGTAACTGCTGAAGTACCAATTCGAATACCAGAAGTTATCCATGGACTTTGTGGATCATTAGGAATACTATTTTTATTTACAATAATATTAGCACGACTAAGAGCAATTTCTGCTTCTTTTCCAGTTAAGTTTTTATTTAATAAATTTAATAAAAATAAATTATTAAATGTGCTATTAGAAATTATTTCATATCCGCGTTGCAAAAATATTTCTACTAATATTTTTGCATTTTTTATTACTTGTTTTTGATAAATTTTAAATTTTGGATCCATAGCTTCTTTAAATGCTATTGCTTTTCCAGCAATTACATGCATTAAAGGTCCTCCTTGATTACCTGGAAATATTGAAGAATTTAATTTATTATATAGTACTTTATTACCTCCTTTCGCTAAAATTAACCCTCCTCTTGGTCCTGCTAAACCCTTGTGAGTAGTAGTAGTAACAATTTGCGCATAAGGTAATGGATTAGGATAAATACCAGCTGCAACTAAACCAGAAATATGTGCCATATCTACAAAAAAATAAGCATTAATAGATTTAGCAATTTTACTTATTTTTTTCCAATCTACTATTCCAGAAAAAGAAGAAAAACCACCAATAATCATTTTTGGTTTATGAGTTAATGCTTGATAATGTAAATTATCATAATCAATTTGACCTTGTTTATTTATACCATAATATATTGCATTATATAATTTCCCAGATATATTAACTGTAGAACCATGAGTTAGATGACCTCCATGTGAAAGATGCATTCCTAAAATAGTATCACCTGGTTTTAATAATGCGCTATAAACAGCAAAATTAGCTTGCGATCCAGAATGAGGTTGAACATTAGCATAATCTGCATCAAATAATTTTTTTGCACGATTAATAGCTAATTCTTCAATAATATCTATATTTTTACATCCCCCGTAATAACGTTTACCTGGATATCCTTCAGCATATTTATTAGTTAATTGAGAACCTTGAGCTTGCATGACACGTAAACTAGTATAATTTTCTGATGCAATTAATTCAATGTTTTCTTCTTGACGTTTTATTTCATTTTTTATTGCATACCATAATTCTGGATCATAATCAGAAATATTCATTTTACATTTTAACATTTATTATATCCTAATTTATATTAAATTATTTAAATTATATAAATATATTTTTATATATATTTAATTATAAAATAAATTATTTATTTATTATAAAAAAAATAATAATATTTTATAAATTTTTATTTTTAAGTTATTTTATTTATTTTAATATAAATAAAATTATATACTTATTTTCTTATCTAGTTAATGAGATTTTTATGTTTTATAATAATAAAAAAAAAGTGATTGTTGGAATTTCTGGTGGTGTAGATTCTTCTGTTGCTGCATATTTATTGCAACAACAAGGTTATCAAGTTTCTGGTTTATTTATGAAAAATTGGGAGGAAGATGATAATGAAGAATATTGTTCTGTAGCAAGTGATTTATCTGATGCAAAATCAGTATGCAATAAATTAGGTATTAAATTATATACAATAAATTTTTCAGTAGAGTATTGGAATTATGTATTTACAAAATTTTTAGAAGAATATCGAATAGGTCGTACTCCTAATCCAGATATTTTATGCAATAAAGAAATAAAATTTAAAGCTTTTTTAGAATTTTCTATAGAAGAACTTGGAGCAGATTTTATTGCTACTGGTCATTATGTACGTCGTAAGAATATAAATGGTCAAAGTTGTTTATTGCGTGGTATAGATAATAATAAAGATCAAAGTTATTTTTTATATACTTTAAATCATAAACAAATATCAAAAAGTTTATTTCCAATTGGCAAATTATTTAAATCACAAGTACGAAAAATTGCTTCAAAATTATCATTAATTACTGCTAGTAAAAAAGATTCTACTGGAATTTGTTTTATTGGAAATCGTAAATTTTGTAAATTTTTAAGTCGTTATCTTTCTTCTAAACCAGGTGTTATTATTACAGTAGATGGTAAATTCATTGGTAAACATAATGGACTTATTTATTATACACTTGGTCAACGTAAAGGTTTAGGTATTGGTGGCATAAAGGGTGGTAATAATGATCCATGGTATGTAGTAAATAAAGATATTATTAATAATGTTTTAATAGTAGCACAAGGACATAATCATCCTAGTTTAATGTCTATACATTGTATAGTAACACAATTACATTGGATTAATAATTTACCATATCATAAATCTTTTTATTGTACAGTAAAAATTAGATATAGACAAAATGATATTAATTGTTATGTTGTATTACTTAATAACCATTGTGTAAAAGTTTTTTTTACTAAACCAGTAATAGCTGTTACACCGGGGCAATCAGCTGTATTTTATCAAGGAGAATTATGTCTTGGTGGTGGTATTATAAAATAAAATTAAACATTTAAAATATTTAATGAATAAATTTATTAAAAATTAATTTTATATATTTAAAATAAAATTAAATATTTAAAATTTTAAAAAATAATTTTTAATTATTTTTATATAATATGATATTAATAATATTTATTTAATTATTATAATTATAAATATCTTATATAAAAATAAAATATTAAATTTTTTATAAATATTAATTTTAAATTAAATTTTATTTTTATTTAATTAATAATTAAAGTAATATATATTTTAAATTAATTATCATTTTTTATAATAATATATTATTAATGTTATTAATAAATATAAACATATAAATAATTTTATATTTTTAAATGTATTTAATAATTTAATTTAATTATTTATTAAATAACAATATTTTAATTAAAATTAATAAATAATTATTTTAATAATATATTATTATTATAATATTAATTTTAATTTTTAATTAATAATTATATTTTTTGTAAAGAAGATAATATATAATAGATTATAATATTATTGATATTAAAATATTATTAATATTAATTTTATAAAAAATATTTATAAATAATTAATTAATAAGGTAAATTATGATTTTTATTGATTATATTATAATAGCATTAATTGGATTATCTACTTTAATGAGTTTAATTAGAGGTTTTATTTGTGAAATATTTTCATTGTTGATATGGGGATTAACATTTTTTATTTCTAGTAATTTTTATTCATATTTAACTACTTATTTAGTTGATTTTAAATATATAGTTATTAAAAATAGTATTGCAATTATATTATTATTTATTATGCCACTTATTACAGGAGGTATAAGTAATATTGTTATGAATTTTTTAATAAAAAAATCTGGATTATCAGGATTTGATCGAATATTAGGTGTTTGTTTTGGTATATTTCGTGGTATTTTAATTGTATCAATAATTTTATATTTTTTAAATACTTTTACTTATTTTTCAGAAAATATAATTTGGAAACAATCTCAACTTATTCCAAAATTTAATTATCTTATTATATGGTTTTTAGATTATTTAAAAAGTATATCAATTTTATAATAAATAATAATTTTATATGTAAATTCAAAATTAATAATATAGATTATTTAATCTATATTATTAATTTTGAATAAATATTAAACATTATTTAATATTTAATAAATATTTTTTTTAAACTTTATAAAAATTAAATAAATAATTTTATTAAAATATTTTATTAAAAAATTATTAATTTTATATTTTAATTATATTTAGTAATTTTATATATTAAAATATTTTTAATTAATGTTAAATATTTTTAATTTTTTATTATTAAAAAAATTAAAATTAAAATTAAAATTATAATTTTATTAAAATAAATAAAAATTTTTATTTTTTTTAAAATAGAATTTTTTTTCATAAAAATATTATAATTATATATGAAAAGATATTTTACAATATTAATTATTATTATATTATTAATAATAATTAATAGTAATTATTCATTAGCTTTTATTAGTAAAAAAAATATACATACATCTTCTTTTGATAAAAAATCTTTATTAAATAATAATTTTAATAATTTTTCTATTATTATTAATTCTGATAAATTATATAGTTTACATTCTAATAATATATTATTTTTTGGTAATGTTAACATTAAGAATGGTAATACTATACTTCGTGCAAATAAGGTAGAATTAAATAAAATTAAAACTATCAAAAATAAAAATAGTATACAAACTATACATGCTATTGGTAATGTATATTATTACAATCCTCAAATAATATTATTAGGAAAAAAAATTTGGTTAAACTTAAATAATAAAGATATTAACGTTCAAAATGGTTATTATAGATTAGTTAATCGTCAAGGTCATGGTATAGCTAAAAAAATAAAAATACGTAATTTTAATCGATATACTATTTTAGAAAATGGTAGTTTTACTTCTTGTCTTTTAGGAGATAAAAGTTGGAATATAGTAGGTTCAAAAGTAATTCATGATCATGTAAAACAAATTATTAAAATATGGAATGCTTATTTTAAAATTAATAATATTTCAATATTTTATAGTCCATATTTAGAATTACCTATTGGGAATAAGCGTCGTTCTGGATGTTTAATTCCAAATATGAAATATGGAATTCGTAATGGTTTTGAAGTTATATTACCATATTATTGGAATATTGCTTCTAATTATGATATGACTTTTATTCCACATTATATTTCAAAAAGAGGTTTTCAATGGCAAAATGAATTTCGTTACCTTACATTTTTAGGATCTGGATTAGTATCTATAGATTGGTTACCTAATGATTTAAAATATAAAAATAAAAAAAATAATGTTCGTTGGTTACTTCATTGGAATCATGATGGAGTTTTAAATCATAAATGGTATTTTAATATTGATTTTACAAAAGTAAGTGATAAAAAATATTTTATTGATCTAGATTCAAAATATGGTTCTATAGTTAATAACTATATTATTCAAAAATTTAATGTAAATTATAATCAAAAAAATTTATCTTCTATTTTTAAAGTAAAACAATTTCAATTACTTGATGATATTAGTAATGCTAATTTTTTTTCTTATAAAATATTACCACAATTAGATTTTAATTATTATAAAAAATATTTTGGTTTATTAAATTTTTATTTATATAGTCAAATAACAAGATTTGTAAATCTTAATTCACATAGTCCTAGTACTTTTCGTTTTCATATTGAACCTACAATAAAATTACCATTAGTAAATGATTGGATGAGTTTAAATAGTGAAATTAAAATTTTTGCATCTCATTATCAACAAAATATTCCTAATGATTTTAAAATTAATGATATTAATAAAAACAATCTTAAAAATTATAACATTAAAATATTACATCTTAATAAAATAGTTAATCGTATTTTACCACAATTTAAAATTGATGGAAAAATAATTTTTGAACGTCCATTAAGTAAATTAAATAGTTTTAATCAAATTTTAGAAATATATTCTCAATATCTTTATGTTCCATATCATAATCAAAATAATATATATCTTTATGATACTACATTATTACAAACTGATTATAATAATTTATTTCATACTCGTCTTTATACTGGTTTAGATCGTATTTCTTCTCAAAATCGTATTCTTAATGGTTTTATTACACATATTTATAATAATGATTTAACAGAAAAATTTAATGCTTCCATAAGTCAAATTTATCATTTAAATATTTTAGATTCTAATAAATTTCAAATAAATAATATTCATAATTTAGTATGGATTGGTAATATTTTTTGGAAAATTAATAATTATTGGAATTTACGTAGTGGTATACAATGTAATAGTTATTTTCATAATATTTCATTAGGTAATATTATATTAGAATATCAAAAAAATTTAGAGAATTTAATACAAATTAATTATCGTTATGCAACATCTAAATATATTGAAAAAAATTTAAATATTAAAAAATTAGATATATATCAAAAAGATATTTCTCAAATTGGTATTTTTGGTAATTGGCATATTACAAATCCTTTTTCTTTAATTGGTTCATATGTTTATGATATAAAAACTCATCATTTATCTAATCAATTATTAGGATTTAAATATAATACTTCTTGTTGGGAAATGATATTAGGTTATGAACGTAAGATTGTTAATTGGAACCATAATAAACAGATTAGTATTTATGACAATAAAATTTCTTTTAATATTGAATTACGTAATTTAAATAATAAAAATAATTTTAATTTAATAAATGTATTACATTCTAATATATTACCTTATCAGCGTATGTTTTAATATTATATTACAATATTAAAATAATATATTTCATTATAAATTGTGAATTTCATGATAGGAGATATATGAATAATTTAAAAATATTGATTTTTGGATTTATTATATGTATTTTTAATGCTTTTTCGATACCATTAGAAATAGATAAAATAGCGATTATTATAAATGATGATATTGTATTAGAAAGTGATATAAAAAATTTATTTAAATTTATAAAGTTTAATTCAGAACAAGATAATATATTATTAATAAATAATAATTCATTACGTTACCAACTTATTGAAAATCTTATTAATGATAGTATTCAATTACAACTTGCTAAAAAAATAAATATTAATATATCAAATATTGAGTTGGATAATATTATTAATAATATTGCTTTAAAAAATAAAATTACTGTAAATCAACTTCGTAATTATTTATTTTCTTATAATATAAATTATGATATATATCGTTCTCAAATATATAAAGAAATAGTAATTAATGAAATACGTAATAATATGATTCGTCATAAAATAATTATTTCATCACAAGAAATAAATGAATTAATAAAATTATTAAATACACAAAATTTTATTAATCCTGAAATAAATATTAGTTATATTTTATTTACTTTTCCTTCAAAAAATACACCATATCAAGTACAAAAATTAGAGATACAAGTTAAAAAAATTATTGATAAATTAAAAAATAGTTCTGATTTTCAAAAAATAGCTAAACTTCATTCTATTCATTCATCTATATTAAAATATGAAAATATGGGTTGGAATAAATTAGAAAATATTTTACCTATTTTTGCTAAATATTTAATAAATTCTAAAAAAGATATGATTTTCGGTCCTATTCATTCTTTTGTTGGTTTTTATATTTTAAAAGTAAATGATATACGTCATATAAATAATATAAAATTTGTTACTGAATATCATGTTCGTCATATATTTTTAAAAGTTACAAAATTTATGAATGATAAGAAAATACAATCTAAATTAGAAAATATATTAAAATATATACAAAAAGGTTATATAAATTTTTATGATGCAGCTAAACAAATATCTCAAGATTTAAATTCTTCAATATATGGTGGTGATTTAGGTTGGATTTCTTTAGAAAAAAAAAAATATGATTCAATATTTTATAATGTATTATTAAAATTAAAAAAAGGAGAAATAAGTTTACCAATAAAATCTTCTTTTGGTTGGCATCTTATTCAATTATTAGATACAAAAAATATAAATCAAATTAATTTTATAAAAAAAAATTATGCTTATCAAATACTATTAAATCGTAAATTTTTTATAGAAACACAACACTGGATACAAAAATTACGTTCTCAAACTTACGTTAAAATTATAAATAATAATATTAAAGAATAAATAATTTATTATTATTTTAATAATTTTTTTAAAATAGAATTAGATTTAATAATTATATTGTTTTAGCGAAATGAATTTATTTAGTTAATATAATATATCACATTAATTGTGTTAATTAAATATATTTATATATTAAATTTATTATTAATATTATATTAATATAAATTAATATAATTTTATATATTTTTAGGTATTAGTATATTAATTATTTTGTGATATTAATTGTTGTTAATTATATTTAGATATATTTAATAGAATAAATATTATTATTTATATATTAAAAATTTTAAAATATATATAATAATTATTTAAATAAAGTATATTTAATGTATTAATTATTATACTAGTATAATTAAGTATTTTTTATTAATTATATTAAATTTTATAATTATAGTAATGATAGTTAAGTAATAATAATATTTTCTAGTAAATAATTATATATAGTTTTGTAACTATTTATATATTATTATTTTTATATTTAATATAATAACTAAAAAATATTAAATTTTATTAATATTATTAATTAGGATTTTTTAACAAAAATAAATTTTATTTACTTTATTTAAAAATTTATATTTTTAGATTTAATTTATTTTTTTAGATAAAAAGATATACAGGTTATGAATAAACAAAGATTATTATTTTAATTTTTAAGATATAAAAAATAAAATATTTATATAAAAAATTAATTATTAAAAAATATTATATTTTAATAAAAATTTTTAAAAAAAATAATATTATGTTAATTATATATTATAATTAAATTTTTAATATTAAAATATTCATAATTTGAATATAGAAGAACATTAATTTTTATTTACTGTTATCAAAACTATCATAAATTATAGTATTATATTAAAAATAATAGATAAAACGATTTCTAATATTAATAGTTTTAGAAATCTTTTTAAATTTTTTATTAAAAAAATAAATTTATTATTATGAACAAAAAAATATATCAAGGACATTACGTTCGAAAACGTTTTGGACAGAATTTTTTAACTGATTCATTGATTATAAATAAAATTATTTCTATTATTTCTCCAAAATTAAATGAAGAAATTATTGAAATCGGTCCAGGTTTAGGTGCATTAACTAATCAAATTTGTTTATATATAAAGCATATGACAGTTATTGAAATAGATCATGATTTAGTTATAAGATTAAAAAAATATTCACCATATAAAGATAAATTAATTATTTATCATCAAGATGTTATGACAATAAATTTTTTTAATTTATTTATAAAAAAAGATAAAATGTTACGTATATTTGGTAGTTTACCATATAATATCGCTATTCCATTAATATTAAAACTTTTTACTTATAATAAAATTATTTATGATATGCATTTTGTTTTACAAAAAGAAATAATAAATCGTTTAGTAGCTCAACCACATAATAAAAATTATGGACGTTTAAGTATAATAGCACAATATTATTATAAAATAATACCTGTATTAAAAATATTACCTACTTCATTTACACCAATACCAAAAGTAGACTCTGGTTTAGTAAAATTTGTTAAATATGATAAAATGCCAAATTTTGTTAATAATTTTGATATATTAAATCTTGTAATTATTAATGCATTTAATCAACGTCGTAAAATTATCTGTAATAGTCTTAGTAATTTATTTACAGCAAAACAATTAACAAACTTAGGAATTGATATTTCATCGAGAGCAGAAAATATTTCTATTTCTCAATATTGTAAATTAGCTAATTGGCTTTCAGATCATTCTACTTTACTAAAAAAAAAGGAATATTATGATTGATTTACCATGTGTTTGTATTCGAGTTAAAAGTGCTTATATTGAATTACAATCAATACCTGAAGAGGATCATTATGTATTTGCTTATACTGTTACTCTTCGTAATTTAGGATATTTTAATATTCAATTGATTGGTCGTTATTGGTTAATTACTAATAGTAATGGTCGAAAAACTGAAGTACAAGGTATTGGTGTTATCGGTGAACAGCCTTTAATTTCTCCTGGAGAAGAATTTCAATATACTAGTGGTGCTATTTTAGAAACACCATTAGGTACTATGGAAGGTCATTATGAAATGATTGATCGTCAAGGTAAAGCATTTCGTTGTGCTATTCCTGTATTTAGATTAGCAATTCCAATTTTAATTCATTAATTATGTCTAATTATATTATTGGTGATATTCATGGTTGTTTTTTTGAACTTCAAAAATTATTAACTAAAATTTCTTTTAATCCAAAAGTTGATAAGTTATGGTTAACTGGTGATTTAATTGCGCGTGGTAATAATTCATTAGAAGTATTACGTTTTATTCGTTCTCTTAATTTATCAGCTAATATAGTTCTTGGTAATCATGATTTAAATTTATTAGCAATCTATTATGGTATTGTTAAAAATAAACTAGAAGATAAACTTGATTTATTATTAACAGCATCAGATATTCATGAATTAATTTATTGGTTACGTTATCAACCTATATTACGAATAGATAGTAAATTAAAAATAATAATTTCACATGCTGGAATTACACCAAAATGGAATATTAGAACAGCTAAGATTTGCGCAAGTGAAATAGAAAAAATGTTACGTAGTAATAATTGTTGTATTTTTTTAAAAAATTTATATAAAAAAACTAATAATAATTGGAAATTAAAATTAAATTATTTAGATCGTTTAAATTTTAGTATAAATTCATTAACACGTATGCGTTATTGTTCTATAGATGGTAATCTTGATATGAGTTATAAAGGTTCTCCTAATACTGCACCACAATCATTAAAACCTTGGTTTAATTTTCCACGTTTAATAAAGAAAAATTATACTATATTTTTTGGTCATTGGTCTACATTAGGTATAAATAATACTCCAAAAGGTATTATTGGATTAGATACTGGTTGTTGTTGGGGCGGTAAATTAACTATATTTCATTTAGAAGAAAAAAAATATTATACTCAATGTTTTAAGAAATATTAAAATTTTATTTATTTATATTTATAAATAAATAAAAATATTTATATTATAAGTTTAAATTTTATAAATAATAATTTATAAATTCAATAAATATTTTTAATTAATAACGTTCTAAAATTTCAAAATAATAATCATAAGGATTAATTTGATTAATATTATAATATTTACTAAATATAGTTTTCCATTTATAATGTGTATAAATTGGAAAATAAGTGTCACCAATTATATTTATATTAATATGAGTTAAATACATACGATTTGTATAGATTAAAAATTGATTATAAATACATTCTCCACCAATTATCATTACTTCATCAACATTTCCTGCAGAAATTAATGCATTATCTAATGAATTTACAAAAATTACTCCAGATTCACTTCTTAAATTTTTACTTAATACAATATTAAGACGATTAGGTAATGGATGTCCAATTGATGTAAAAGTGTTATATCCCATAATTATTGGTTTATTTAATGTGTTATTTTTAAACCATTCTAAATCTTTTGGCAAATACCAAGGTATAGTATTATTTATACCAATAACATTTTTTTTTGCAAGTGCGGAAATTAGACTGATAATCATTATTATATTTTTTAATATATTAAATTCATATAAATATATTATTATATAATAATTTTAAATTATATTAATATTTTAATATAAAATTAAATAATAATATTATTATATAGAATTTTATTATTTTTTATTTAATATATATGATGGGTGAATTTTACATGCACTATTAGCAGGATAAATACTAGCTAATAAACTAAATATTAAAGTTATTATAAATACTATTATTATATCTAATATATGTATTTTTGAAGGTAAAAAATCAATAAAATAAATATTACTTGAAAGAAATTTATATCCTATACATTTTTCTATTTCTTTAATAATAACAGTTAATTTTAATGAAGTTATTATTCCTAATAATATACCTATAATACATCCTATCAATCCAGTTAATAAACCATATATGATAAATATAGTATAAATTAAATTATTTTCTGCTCCCATAGTACGTAATATTGCAATATCATTACTTTTATTTTTTACTGTGATGATTAATGTTGAAACAATATTAAAACAAGCTACGAAAATAACTAATATCATTGCTAAATACATAATAGTACGAATCATTTGAATATCATTATACATATAACCATACGTATTAATCCAACTTTTAATATATACATTAAGATTAATTATTTTACTAATGTTATATAATAATTTATTAATGGAGAAAATTTTATTAACTTTAATAGCAATACCAGTAATACTTTTATCAAGATTTAAGTATTGTTGAGCATCATTTAATGGTATGAATGCTAAACTATGATCTAATTGCCCATTTAAATTTAGAATACCAGTGACATGTAATTGAATGTATTTAGGTTTTAATAATTTTAATTTAAAATTATTATTTGGAATCATTATTTTAACATAAGAACCTATCTTAACATTTAGTGAATGTGCAATACCCTTACCTAAAATAATTTGTTTTTCATTAGATTTAAAATTATTCCAAGTATTATTTGATATAAATTGTGATAATGTATTAAATGGACTAGAAATTTGTGGATTTATTCCTTTAATTTGAATAATACATAAATGCATATCATGTTCTATTAAACCAGTAAATTGTACATAAGGTGTAGCAGATATTATACCTGGTATTTTTTTAATTTTATATAATATAGATAACCAATTTTTAAATGGTTGATTTATTGTTTCAATTTCACCATGTGGAATTACTCCTAAAATTCTTTTTTGTAATTCATATTCGAATCCATTCATTGCACTTAAACTAATAATAAGTACTGCTACTCCTAGTATAATACTAATAGTAGAAATAATTGAAATTAATGAAAGAATATTATTTTTTTTATAATTTCTATTAAAATGAAGTGCCATAATAAAACCAAGTTTTATATAGTTCATTATTTTATTTTTGTATAAAATTTATATAGTTTTAAGATTACCATTAATCATTTCTAATTGACGATTTAAGTGTTTAGATAATTGAAAATCATGTGTTACAATTAAAAATGCTGTACCTTGTTGTATATTAATATTTTTTAATAAATTAAGAATATTATTTGTATTATTCTTATCTAAATTTCCTGTTGGTTCATCTGCTAAAACTAAGGATGGATTATTTACTAATGCTCGTGCTATTGCAACGCGTTGACGTTCTCCACCTGATAATGCAGAAGGAAAAAAATTACTATATTTTTCTAATCCCACTTGTGATAACATTTCTATTGCTTTTTTTTTTGCTATTTTTTGATGAATACCATTAATAAGTAAAGGCATTGCTACATTTTCTAATGCAGTAAAATCTATTAATAAATGATGGAATTGATAAATAAAACCTAATTTTTGATTTCGTAATTTGGCTTTATTTTTTAAAGACATATTATTAATAGATAAACCTTGAAATATTATATTTCCAGAATCTGGTGCATCTAATCCACCTAATAAATGTAATAAAGTGCTTTTACCAGAACCTGAGCTACCCGTAATTGCTAACATTTCACCAGATTGAATACTTAAATTAATATCACGTAATATATGTGTATGAATTGTGTTTTCTTTATAACTTTTACATAAATTAATACACTGTAATAAATGATTATTCATAACGTAAAGCCTCAGAAGGATGAATATTGCTAGCGCACCATGAAGGATATAATGTAGATATTACAGATATTAATATAGATATTATAGTAATAATAATGATTTGTATTAAATTAATTTCTATTGGTATAGAAGTAATATCAATTAATGTATTAAAAATTGGTAGAATATAATTAATATTATAAGTAATAAAAATCCCTAATATCGATCCTAAAAATGAACCTATTATTCCATTACTAGAACCTTGTATGATAAAAATCATCATAATTTTAATACGAGTAATACCTTGAGTTTGTAAAATTGCTATTTCACTTTTTTTTTCTAAAACTAGTAAACTTAATGAAGTAATAATATTAAATGTAGATACTATTATTATTAAACTAAGTAATAAACTCATCATATTTTTTTCCATATGTATTGCTTTAAAAAGTTCACCTTTATGTTCTCTCCAATCTTTCCATTCTAAATTTTTTGGTAATATTTGTTTATTCACATCATCAATCATAAGTGGTTTTTTAAAAAATAAACGCCAACCTGTTATATTTTGATCAGGATAATGCATTAAATGTAATGCATCTTGTTGATTTATTAATAATTGATAATTATCTACTTCAGTATTAGTATAAAAAGTACCAATTATAGTAAATAATCGTTGATTTGGAATATATCCTATTGGTGTAAATTGATTAATGTTTGGTATAATTAATCGTAAAATATCACCGTAATTAACTTTTAATTGATTAGCTAATTGTGAACCTATTATTACATTATAATGATTAGCTTTTAATTTTTCTTGTTTAGTATTAATTAGAAAAGGAGTTAATTCATTTATTTCATTTGGATATACTCCAATCATTGTACCAAGTGCTATATTATTAGTACTTTGCAATATAACATTACTTATTATTAATGGAGAAACATGATATATTCCTTTAAGTTGTTTAGTTATTGATTTTGGAAAATCTTTTGGATTGATTGATCCTTTCTTATGAGTAATTAATGCTTGTGGAATAAAATTTAAGATATTTTTTTCTATTTTTTTTTCAAAACCATTCATTACTGACAATAAAGTAATTAAAGCCATAACGCCTAAAGTAATACCAATAATTGATAACCAAGAAACAAGTCGTCCAAATATATCTGATGTATATCCATGTATATAACGTAAACTAATAAATAATACGATATATTTATTCATAAAATTTATTTTTACCATAATCATAATAAAAAAATTATATTAATTAAGTATAATATTTTTTATTAAGTAAATAATAAAATTTAATTTTCTTAAGATAAAAATATTATTTTAAATTTTTATAAAATTATTTTTTTATAAATTATACAATAATTATTAATAAATTAAATTTTAATCTCATAATTTAATAAAAATATCGTAAAATATATTATTTAATTAATAATTAAATTTTTATAATTTAAAATTATAAATTATTTTTTATTATTGCTATCATTTAAAATTAAATATAATAAATAAAGATACTTCAATGAGCATTTTTTATAAAAATAATAATTTATCATCTTCTCATTATTCTTTACCAATTTATGCAGGAGATTTATGTCAATTAGGACAAATATTTAATTCAGTTTATGCTGTAGAATGTTCTGAAATTATAGAACGTTATTCTGGTCCAATTATGTTAATTGTTCCAGATATGAATAATGTTATACGACTTTATAAAGAAATTAAACAATTTACTAATTATACAGTTAATATATTACCTGATTGGGAGATATTTCCTTATGATTATTCCTCACCAAATAAAAATATTATTTCTACTCGTTTATTAAATTTATATAATTTACCAAATATGATTAATGGAATCATTATTTTATCAGTTCATACTTTAATACAACGTGTTTGTCCATATAATTTTTTATATAGTTATTCATTTAAAATAAAAAAAGATCAAAATTTATCATATTATGAATTGTTGAATCAATTAAAAAAATCTGGATATCAAAGCTCTTCACCGGTAACAATGCATGGAGAATTTTTTATGCATCGTACATTATGTGATTTATATCCAATGGGTCATAAAAAACCATATCGTATTTATTTAGATAATGAAAAAGTTCATAGTATATATAATTTTAATGTTAATACTCAACGCACATTAAATGAAGTTGATTGGATTAATATACTACCAGCTTATGAATTTCCAACTGATGAAATTTCTATTAAATTATTTCGTAAACAATGGAGAATGCAATTTGAAGTAGGACGTGATCCTCAAAATATTTATCAAAAAGTTAGTAAAAACATTTTACCTAATGGTATTGAATATTGGCAATCGCTTTTTTTTAAGAAATTAATGCCATCATTATTTACTTATATACCACTTAATACTTTAATTATTCATACTAGTAATCTTGAAGATATTTCTATTAAATTTTTAAAAAAAATTAATCAAATTTATCAAACTCGTTATATGAATTCAATACGTCCTTTAGTACATCCCAAAAAAATATGGTTATGTATTGATATTCTTTTAAATCAATTAAAAAAGTGGCCACGTATAATATTAGAAAATAAAACTTTACCAATTAAAAAAGGTAATATTAATTTAGATTATCATTTTTTACCAGATTTAAAAATACAAATTAAAAATAAATTACCATTAAATAAACTTAATGATTTTATTTTAAACTTTAATGGTATTGTGATTTTTTCAGTTAAAAATAAAGAAAGATATAAAATATTACAAAATTTATTAAATCAAATTAACATTAATATATTATTAATTACACGTTTAAATCAAGCAAATATAAAAAATTATTCTATTATGATTGGTGCTTTTGAATGTGGTTTTTTAGATAAAATACGTAATAGAGTATTAATATGTGAAAATGATATATTTGGAAATAAATATAATTATTATAAAATAAAAAATTATAAAAATATTAATCAAAATACATTAATTAATAATTTAACAAGATTATCTCCTGGTCAATTAATAGTACATATTGAGCATGGTATTGGACGTTATATAGGTTTAACTATATTAGAAATACATGGAATTAAAGGAGAATATCTAATTTTATCTTATGCTGGAGATGATAAACTATATTTACCAGTATCTTCATTACATTTAATTCATCGTTATATTGGTAATTCTAATGAAAATGTTGTATTACATAAATTAGGTGGAGATACTTGGATACGAACTAAACAAAAATCTGTAATGCATATACGTGATGTAGCTGTTGAACTATTAGAAATATATGCTATGCGTGCTTCTAAAATAGGTTTTTCTTTTAAATATAATCATGAAAAATATCAAATTTTTTGTCAATCTTTTCCATTTGATACTACATTAGATCAACAAAAAGCTATTGATGCTGTATTAAATGATATGTGTAAACCATTAGCTATGGATCGATTAATATGTGGAGATGTTGGATTTGGTAAAACTGAAATAGCTATGCGTGCTGCTTTTTTAGCAGTAGAAAATAATAAACAAACAGCAGTTTTGGTTCCTACAACTTTATTAGCACAACAACATTTAGATAATTTTCGAAATCGATTTTCTTCATGGCCAATTAAAATTGAAATGATATCACGTTTTAAGAATATTAAAGAAAAAAAACAGATACTTAATGCTATATCTATAGGAAAAATTGATATTATTATTGGAACTCATAAATTATTACAAAATAATTTATCTTGGAAAGATTTAGGATTATTAATTATTGATGAAGAACATCGATTTGGTGTTCGACAAAAAGAACTTATTAAAAAAAAATATACTAATATTGATATTTTAACATTAACTGCTACACCACTTCCTCGTACTTTAAATATGGCAATTAGTGGTATTCGTGATTTATCTATTATTTCTACACCTCCATCATGTCGTTTAAAAGTAAAAACTTTTGTATGTAAATATAATAAAATAATGATACGTGAAATAATTATTCGTGAAATAGAACGTGGTGGACAAGTATATTATTTACATAATAATATAAAGGATATTAATAATGTTTTTAAAAAATTAGTAGAATTAATACCTGAAGCACATATTGTAATTGGTCATGGTCAAATGTGTGAACGAGATTTAGAAGTAGTAATGAATGATTTTTATAATCAACGTTTTAATGTATTAGTATGTACTACTATTATTGAAACTGGAATTGATATTTCTAATGTTAATACAATAATTATTGAACGTGCTGATCGCTGTGGATTAGCTCAGCTTTATCAATTATGTGGTCGTGTAGGACGTTCAAATCGTCAAGCTTATGCTTATTTATTAATACCTAATACATCAGATATAAGTACTGATGCAAAAAAACGATTAGAAGTTATTTCTTCATTAGAAGAATTAGGTGCTGGTTTTGAATTAGCTACTCATGATTTAGAAATTCGTGGTTCTGGTGAATTATTAGGAGAAGAACAAAGTGGACAAATTGTAACTATTGGTTTATCTTTATATATGGAATGGTTAGAAAGTGCAGTAAATTTATTAAAAAAAAATAATGAATTATCTTTAGAAAATTTAATGAAAAATCAAGCAGAAATAGAATTACATGTACCAATTTTATTACCAGAAGATTTTTTACCAGATGCAAATATTCGTTTATCATTCTATAAACGTATTGCTTATTCTAAAAATATTAAAGAATTAGAAGAATTAAAAATAGAATTAATTGATCGTTTTGGTATTTTACCAGATTCTGTATATAATTTATTAAAAATTTCAAAATTACGACAACAAGCACAAATATTAGGAATTAAATGTATTAAAGTAAATGAACATAGTGGATATATTGAGTTTTATGATAAAAATTATATTAATTTTGATTATTTAATACAATTAATACAAAATAATCCAAAATTATATCGTCCAATCGGATTAAATAAATTACAATTTATATATAATTTTAAAAATTATAAAATACGAATAAAATTTATTGAAGATTTACTAAAAGATTTTTTATTACATAAAATAAATATATATTCTTAAATAATAATTTTATTTTTTTTTATAAAAAATAATATATTAAATATTAATATATTATTTATAAATTTAATTACATATATTAATAAAATTAAGATTTTAATAATTTTATATTAAATTATTTTATATTTATTATATGATATTTTAAGATAATATAAGAGTAGTAGTTATATGTTTATTTTTTTTACTAAATGCTTGTATTTGTTCTTTGTTTATTAAATAAATAATACGATCACTTTTTATATTATTATTTAATTGTTTTAAAAAAACATTTCCTATTAAAGTTATAGATTGTGTTTTTGAATTATAATATATTTGTTTAGCATAACCTTTTATTGGTTTATTAATATTTTTTATTTGAGAAAAAAAAACTGGATTTCCATACGCTTTGATATAAAAATTTTTTTGATTTGTATTTGAATAAATTATTAATACTTTGTCTGCATAAATAATTATAGAATCTTTTTTTATTATTACATTTTTAGTAAAAATGTTTATATTATGTTTTATATCTATAGATTGTTTTAATGAATTAATAATTAGTGTTTGATTATTATTTATTTTAAATGATAAAGTAAATATATTAATAATTAAAAATATATTTAATATTAATAAATTATATAATATTTTTTTTATTGTATATTTCATATATTACTTTTATATATTTCATAAATTTAATAATATTTATTTAATTAAAAATTTAATTAAATTTAATATTTTTTATAATATATAAATATTTTATAAAAAAATATATATTAAATATTTTAAAAATAAATAAATTTTTAATAAATAAAATATAATTAAATATTTAAAAATATTTAATTTTAGAATGTAATTTTTAAAGATGAAATTCTTCACCTAAATATACACGTTTTACATGATTATTTAGTAAAATCATATTAGGTGTACCATGTGCAATTAATTTACCATTATTTACAATATAAGCACGTTGACAGATATTTAATGTTTCACGTACATTATGATCAGTTATTAATATACCAAGATTATAATTACGTAATTTTTTTATAATTTTTTTAATATCAATTATAGATATAGGATCTACTCCAGCAAATGGTTCATCTAATAAAATAAATTTTGGGTTAGCTGCTAGTGCACGTGCTATTTCTACACGTCTACGTTCCCCACCAGATAACGTTTTACCTAAATTGTTGTATAAATGACTAATATTAAATTCTTTCATTAATTCTTTACTTCGATTTTTACGTTGTATTTCAGTAAGATCAGAACGAATTTCTAATATTGCCATAATATTATCATTTACATTAAGATAACGAAAAATTGAATTTTCTTGAGGAAGATAACCAAGACCTAATTGTGCACGTAAATATAATGGTAATAAAGTAATATCTTTTTGATTAATTAAAATATGTCCAGAATCAGGTTGAATTATACCAAGTATCATATGAAAAGTAGTAGTTTTTCCGGCACCATTTGGTCCTAATAATCCAACAATTTCTCCAGATTTTATTATTAAATTAATATTTTTTATAATATTTTTATTTTTATAAGTTTTAGTTAAGTTTTTTGCAATAAGTATGTTCATAAATAATAAAGTATTTTATTATATAAAATAAATTTTTAATAATAATATAAAGATATAATGATTTATTTATATTTAAATAATTTTTATTTAAATATTTTAATATATAATATAATTATGTTATTTATTTTAAATTAAGTTGTAATTATTTTATTTAAATATTAGGATAAATATCTTGATAATTAAAATTACATTCAATATTTATAGTTTGTGAATTTTTTATTTTATTTTGAATATTATATTTAGTTTTAACATTATTAATTAGTTCAATTTTTTTAGTTTTTAAATTTCCATACATTTTCATACCATAAGATATAAAATTTTTTCCATAAAAAATAACTTTTTCATTAGAAAAAATATTTTGATTAATTAAATTTATTTGAGCATTATTAGTTTTAATTTTTTGTATTTTTAAAATAGAATTTAAATTATTTATAATAACATTTCCATAAAGATATAATATTTTATTATGATTTAATTTAGCGTAATTAGAACATATTAACCAAGTATTTGATGAATTTTTATCAAAAAATCCTATTATAACTTTATTAAGCATATTTAATTCATTTTTTTTATTACATATTATATTTTCTGCTTTTAATTTGTAATTTATTTTTCCTATTGAGTTATATGAAATAGTAATTATTTTTTTAATTTGATATATTGGTATTTGATTGGTAATAAATTTTAATTTTTTATTACAAGTAAAAATTTCTATATTCCAAGTAATTAACATTAATATTATGAAAATTAATAAAAAAATTATAAAAATTTTTATAATATTCATATTTAAATTTTTAAATTTTCCAATTTATTTTGAGATAAAAGAATTATATCACATAGTTCACGTATTGCTCCATGACCACCAAGATTTTTAGTAACATAATGAGATTTATTTATTAAAAATGGATGAGCATTTGAAACAGCAACAGATAAACCTACTTGTTTCATTACTGGCCAATCAATTAAATCATCACCAATATAAACTACTTGTTCTTTTTTTAAAGAAAGTTTTTTTAATAAATCATAAAAAGCTATACATTTATTAAATTGTTTTTGATATAAATGATCAATACCAAGAATTTTTGCTCTATTTTTTAAAATGTTAGTAAAACGATTAGTAATAATTGCTATTTCAATATTATGCATTTTTAAACAACGAATACCATATCCATCACGTACATTAAATGTCATAAATTCATCATTATTATTACTCATATAAATTAAACCATTAGACATTACACCATCTGCATCACAAATTAATAAACGAATCTTATTAGCACGTATTAAAATATTTGATTTTATTGGACCATAATAAGTGTTTATAATATATTTCATTAAATTCCTTAAAAAAATTATAATCATTTTAAATACTTTATATTTAAATATTTTAAAAAAAAATATTATTAATATTAATTATATTATTTATATTTTATATTTTATATAAATCTATATAAAATTATTATAAATTTATAAAATTATAATTATTTTATGTTAGTTATTATATTGAATATAGTTTTTATATTTTAAATATCATTAAAAAATGTTTAATAAATATTTTATATCTATTAATAATTTATTAATAAAATTTATATATAATTTAATTAATTTCATATTAATATAATACATATAATATAATTAAAATATATTTTAATATTTTATTATTTTTATATATATATATATTTATTATATTTTAATGTTATTTAATTTATATTTATAATATATTTTTAAATATTTTAAATATATAAATAAAATAAATAATTTTTATAAAAAAATTAATTTAAAAAATGATTAATAATATATTTTAAAATAAAATAAAAAATATTATTTTATATTTATATGTTTTAATTATTAATATTTTAAATATATTTTAAATTTATTAAAATTTATAATTTTATTTTTATATATTATATATATTATATTTTAATTTTATAAAATTTTATTTAAATAAAATAATAAAACAAAAAAATAAATATTTATTAATATAATAAATCATATTATTAATATACAATGTTAAATATTTTTAAAAATAAAATTATATAAAAATTATTTTATTAATGTTCAAACATTGCAGATATTGATTCTTCATTACTAATACGACGAATAGTTTCAGCTAGCATACTGGATAATGTTAAAACACGTATATTTTTTAATTTTTTAATATTTACAGATAATGGGATAGTATCACAAACAATTAATTCATCAATTAAAGAATTTTGAATATTATTTTCTGCATTTCCAGAAAAAATAGGATGTGTAACATAAGCAAAAACACGTTTAGCTCCGTGTTCTTTTAATGCTTCAGCCGCTTTACATAAAGTTCCACCTGTATCTATCATATCATCTATTAATATACAATCACGACCTATTGTATCTCCAATAATATGCATTACCTGAGAAGTATTTGCTCGTTGACGACGTTTATCAATAATAGCCATATCTGTATCGTTTAACAATTTTGCAATTGCACGTGTACGTACTACACCTCCAATATCTGGAGAAACTACAATAGGATTTTCTAAATTTTGTTGTAACATATCTTCAAGAAGAATCGGACTACTAAATACATTATCTACTGGTACATCAAAAAAACCTTGAATTTGTTCAGCATGCAAATCTACTGTTAAGATTCGATCTACTCCTACACTTGATAAAAAATCAGCAACAATTCTAGCTGTTATTGGAACACGCGCAGAACGTACACGTCTATCTTGTCTAGCATAACCAAAATATGGAATAACAGCAGTAATACGACCTGCTGATGCACGTCGTAAAGCATCAATCATTACAACTAATTCCATAAAATTATCATTAGTAGGTGCACAAGTAGATTGTATAATAAAAATATCTCCTCCACGAACATTTTCATTTATTTGTACACTTACTTCACCATCACTAAAACGACCTACAGAAGCATTACCAAGATTAGTATATAAACGATTAGCAATATTTTTTGCTAGTTCTGGAATAGCATTTCCAGTAAAAAGTTTCATATCAGGCACAAGATAACCCTCAAGTTATTGTTTGGAAATATATTTATATAATATTTATTAAAATTTAAATAATTAAATATTTCGAAAAATATAAATATTTATATAAAATATTAAATAAAATTAATTATTTATTTTATAATATTATATTTTATTTATAAATATTTTATTTTTTTATATAATTTAATGGAGAAATATTAACTCCTTTTGCTACAAAACAATTACACCATGTTGGAGCTTTTTTTAATACATTACGAGCATTATTTTCTGAATTAAATTCTGAAAAAACACAAGAACCAGTACCTGTTAAATATGATGGAGCATATTTTAACATCCATAAAAAAAGTTGTTCCACTTCTTTAAATTTTTTTCTTATAATGAATTCAAAATTATTTTTATAAGGTATTAATAATAATTCATTTAAACTACGTATTGGATTATTTCGTTTTAATTCTTTATCTTTAAACATAATTGATGTAGAAATTTTTATATTAGGATAAGCTATAAGATACCATTTTTCTATAGGATAAGCTTTTTTTATTTTTTCACCAATACCTTCAACAAATGCTGAATGTCCATATATAAAAATAGGTATATCAGAACCAAGATTTAATCCTAAATTAATTAATTGATTATTATTTAATCCACAACGCCATAATTTATTTAAAGCTATTAATGTAGTAGCAGCATTAGAAGAACCACCACCAAGACCTCCTCCAATTGGTATTTTTTTTTCTATGCTAATATTAACACCATAATTTTTTTTTTATATTTATTATAATAATTATAATATTTTTTTAATAAATATGCAGCTTTAATAATTAAATTATTTTTATTTAAAATGCCATTTATTGGTGTTAATAAATTAATTTCATTTCCTTTATATAAATTAAAAGTTAAAATATCATTATAATTTAAAAATTGAAATAATGTTTGTAATAAATGATAACCATTTTTATTTTGACCAGTAATATACAAAAAAAGATTAAGTTTAGCAGGAGAAAGCCATTTTTGAATCATTTTAATATCCAATTATTTATTTTTATTTTAATATATTCATTATTTTGTAAAATTTCTATTTTTTTTGGTAATTTTGGTTTAATTTTATGATCATACTCCAGATAATTTATTATCCAAATTAAATTATTTTTTTGATAAATAAATTTATTTACAAAATAATATTGATTATTGATTATAAATTTTTTAGATTCATTTGGTAATCCAATTATCCATTGATGTAAAGTATTTAATGGTATAGTAATACCGGTTAATTTTTTAAAAATTTTTTCAGCATTATAATAATAATATTTATTTTTATAATTAATTAATTTTATTTTATTTTCTAATACATTAATATCTATTTCTATATCTCCTAATAAATTAGTTATTATTAATCGATAATTTTTTGGAGAATATTGTTGTAAAAAAAATCTTGAATAAATTTTTTTATTTTTAGATATATAAATAAATGAACCATAAGCTTTATATTGTTTTAATTGATGTATTATTTTTTGATGTATATTCCATTGTGATAAAGTATAAAAATTATTTATATCATTAGGTATCATTGTTATGCAAGATGTTAAAGTTAAGATACTTAAATGAAATTGTAGAAAAATACGAAATAAGTTAATTTTATTTATTGACATAAATTTATATTGTTTTATATATTTTTATTATATTATTATTTTATATAATAAAATAATAATATAATAAATTAAATATTAATTATATATTTTTTAAAAAAAAATAATCTTTATTAAATTTAAATATATAATTAATATAAATATTTTTTAAAGAATTATAAAGATACATAAATATGATATTAAAACGCAATTGGTTTTTAAAACAACTAGGTATTACACAGTGGATATTACGTACTCCGAATATTGTTAAAGATAAAACAATAATTCATTTATCATCTAAAATACGTTTATTAATTATATCAAATATATTTCTAAGTAATAATGATCCATTATTTATTGATATAATATATAGTTTAGGATTTAAATTAGAACAAACATATCAATTAAAACCATATCAAATCAAAAATTTATCTAAAAATATTAAATATATGAGTTGGTGGATAGGAATAAAAAAATCATTTATATTAGATGGTGTAAAATTATATACTCCAATTTTAACTGAACTTTCTCAAAATTCATCTGAAAAACGTATTTTATGGAAACAAATTTATAATAATGAAAAATATTTTAAATTTAATAATAAATAATTTTAATAAAATACTTTTAAAAATTTATTAATTATTTTGTATTTAAAATTTATTTTGTATAATATTATTAAATAAAATTAATTATAGAATTTTAAAATGTTTAATTGTAAATTAATTAATACAGTTTTAAAACGAAAAACTTTTGCTATTATCTCACATCCAGATGCTGGTAAAACTACAATTACAGAAAAAATATTACTTTTTGCTCAAGTAATACAAAGTGCTGGTGAAATAAAAAGTCGTCGTTTAAATAAATACACTAAATCTGATTGGATGGATATAGAAAGAAAACGTGGAATTTCTATTACTACTTCAGTTATGCAATTTTCATATCGTAATAATTTAATTAATTTATTAGATACTCCTGGTCATAAAGATTTTTCTGAAGATACATATCGAACTTTAACAGCTGTAGATTGTTGTTTAATGATAATTGATGCTGCAAAAGGTGTGGAAAATCGTACTCGTAAACTTATAGAAATTACACGTTATAGAAATACACCTATAATAACTTTTATAAATAAATTAGATCGTAATATTCGTGATCCTATAAAATTAATTGATGAAATAGAATATGAATTAAAGATTAATTGTGTTCCTATTACTTGGCCAATAGGGGAAGGTAAATCATTTAAAGGTGTATATCATATATATAAAGATGAAATTTATTTATATAAAATTAGTAAAGGTTTAATTATTCAAAAATTTGAAATTATTAAAGGTTTATTTAATTTAAATTTAAATAAATTTATTGAAAAAGATTTAATAATAAAATTACAAAAAGAATTAATATTAATAAAAAATATATTTTATATATTTAATGAAAAAAAATTTTTAAATGGTACATTAACACCTATATTTTTTGGTACTGCTTTAAAAAATTTTGGTATAGATCATATTTTAGATTATTTAATAGATTACGCACCTGAACCTATGTCACGTAAAACAGATATTCGTAAAGTATTGGCTACAGAAAAAAAATTTAGTGGTTTTATTTTTAAAATTCAAGCTAATATGAATTCAAAACATCGTGATCGTATAGCTTTTATGAGAATTGTTTCCGGAAGTTATAAAAAAGGTATAAAATTATATCAAGTACGAACTGGTAAAAATTTAATTATTTCTAATGCATTGACTTTTATGGCTAATTCTCGTGTTTTAATAAAAAACGCTTATCCTGGAGATATTATTGGTTTATATAATCATGGTACTATTCAAATTGGTGATACTTTTACTGAAGGTGAAAAAATAAAATTTATTGGTATTCCGAATTTTTCACCAGAATTATTTCGTCGTATTAAATTAAATAATCCATTAAAACAAAAACAATTATTAAAAGGATTAATACAACTTTCTGAAGAGGGAGCTATACAAGTATTTCGTCCTATCATGAATAATGATTTAATTATCGGTGCAATTGGTATATTGCAATTTGATATAATAGTTTCACGTTTAAGAAATGAATATAATGTAGAAGCAGTATATGAATTAATTAATATATCTATAGTTCGTTGGATTAAATGTAATAATATTAAAAAGTTGGAAGAATTTAAACATAAAAATAAATTTAATCTCGCATTAGATAGTGGAAATTATTTATCATATATTACTTCAACTTTAGTTAATCTTAATTTAATTAAAAAACGTTATCCTGAGATATTTTTTTATAAAATACGTGAACATTAATAAAATTAAAATATTTTTATAAATTAATATATAATATACTAAATATTTTTTATAAAATATTTATTTTTATAAAAAAATAGAAATTGATATTAATTAAATAATTTTATATAAATTATTTAATTTATATTTTTATAAATATTAATTTATCTTAAAATTTACTTAAATTATTTATATATTAAATATATTATAATTAATTTATATAAAAAATTTAAATATATTACAATAAATAATGTTATTAAAATTAAATTTATAATTTAAAGGTCGTTATGATTAAAACAATTTCTGTACTAACAAGTGGTGGTGATTCACCAGGTATGAATGCAGTAATTCGTAGTGTAGTACGTACAACACTTTCAGAAGGTTTAGAAGTTTTTGGTATTTATGATGGTTATCTTGGATTGTATGAAAATCGTATGAAAAAATTAGATCGTTCTAGCGTATCTGATATAATAAATCGTGGAGGTACTTTTCTTGGTTCTGCTCGATTTCCTCAATTTAGAAATAAAAATATTCGTGCTAAAGCTATTGAAAATTTAAAAAAACGAAAAATTGATGCATTAGTAGTTATTGGTGGAGATGGTTCTTATATGGGAGCTAAATGTTTAACAGAAGAAGGTTTTCCTTGTATTGGTTTACCTGGTACAATTGATAATGATGTAGCTGGAACTGATTATACTATTGGTTATTTAACTGCATTAGAAACTATAGTAGAAGCAATTGATCGTTTACGTGATACTTCTTCTTCACATCAAAGAATTTCTATTGTTGAAGTTATGGGTCGTAATTGTGGTGATTTAACATTAGCAGCAGCAATTGCAGGAGGTTGTGAATTTATAATTTTACCAGAAATTTCTTTTAATTGTGAAGATTTAGTAAATGAAATCAAAGTTGGAATTGGAAAAGGTAAAAAACATGCTATAATAGTAATTACTGAACATATTTGTGATATTAATAAATTAGCGTGTTATATTGAACAAAAAACTAAACGAGAAACTCGTGCCACTGTATTAGGTCATATTCAACGAGGGGGAAAACCTATTGCATATGATCGTATTTTAGCATCTCGTATGGGTACATATGCAATTACATTATTATTAAAAGGTTATAAAGGATGTTGTATAGGTGTTCAAAATGAAAAAATAGTACATCATGATATTCTTGATGCAATTAAAAATATGAAACGTCCGTTTAAAAATGATTGGTTGGAAATAGCAAAAAAATTATATTAGTATTTTTAAATAAAATATATTTATATTTAAGACATTTTTATAAAAATTATTTAATTTATATTTGTTTTATAATAAATATAATTAATTATATTATAAATATATTTTATTTAAAAATTTTAAATTATATATATTTATTTTTATTAAATATTTTAATTTATATTTTTAAAATATTTAATGTTTATTAAAATATTTTGAATAAAGTATTTTTATTAAGTAATAAAATATTATAAATTAATTTATTAAAATTGATAAAATTATTTTAACTCAACTTTAGTTAGAAGGAAATTTTGTGAAACCTGCAGCTCGTCATCGTGCTCGAGAATGTACTGTACAAGCATTATATTCTTGGCAAATATCTAAAAATAATATAAAAGATGTTGAGAATCAGTTTTTAATGGAACAAGATTTAAATGGTGTTGATATTTCATATTTTCGTAAATTGTTTTCTGGTGTTATAATGAATATATGTATATTAGATAAATTAATGAATCCTTATTTATCACGTAAATTAAATGAATTAGGACAAATAGAACATGCAATTTTACGAATTGCATTATTCGAATTAAAAATACAAAATAATATTCCTTATAAAGTTGTTATTAATGAAGCAATTGAATTAGCAAAAACTTTTGGTGCTAAAGATAGTCATAAATTTATAAATGGTGTATTAGATAAAATAGTACAAATTATAAATAAAAAATAAAAATAAAAATAAATATAAATATATTAAATTTTTAATTATTTTTGGAATACCAAAAATGGTATGTGGTGAATTTGATTTAATTAATCGTTATTTCAATCGATATAAACATAAATATCGTAAAGATGTAAAATTAGGTATTGGAGATGATTGTGCATTATTAACAATTAAAAAAAAACAATTACTAGCAATTAGTACTGATACATTAGTATCTGGTGTACATTTTTTACCAGAAATTAATCCTGATGATTTAGGATGGAAAGCTTTAGCAGTTAATTTAAGTGATTTGTCCGCAATGGGTGCTACTCCATCATGGTTATCCTTAGCATTAACTGTACCTAATATAAATGAAGGTTGGATTAAAAAATTTAGTGATAGTATTTTTAATCAACTTAATTATTATGGTATGCAATTAATTGGAGGTGACACTACTAGTGGACCATTAAGTTTAACTTTAACAATTTATGGTTTTATTCCTATGAATTGTGCTTTAACTAGAAAAGGTGCAAATATCGGTGATTGGATTTATGTTACTGGGACCGTAGGTGATAGTGCTGCTGGTTTAGAAATTATAAAAGGAAATTTACATATTTCTAATATAAAAGCTCGTAATTATTTTATTAATCGTCACTTAAGACCTCAACCACGAATTTTACAAGGTAAAATACTTCGTAAATTAGCTAGTTCAGCAATTGATATTTCTGATGGTTTAATTTCTGATTTAAAACATATTTTAAAAGCTAGTTTCTGTAGTGCTTCTATTAATTTAAATAAATTACCATTATCTCATTATTTAATTCATTATACAAATATAAATCAAGCATTATATTTTGGATTAATGGGTGGTGAGGATTATGAATTATGTTTTACTGTACCAGATATAAATCGTACTAAAGTAGAATTAGCATTTAGTAATTTTGATATAAATTGTACTTGTATTGGTCATATTACTTCATTATCTCAAGGCATAAAATTTTATTGGTATAAAAATTTAGTAAAAATATCTTGTAAAGGTTTTGATCATTTTAAATATTAATATAATATATATTTTTTATTAAATTAATATTTAATATTAAGACGTAATCGTAAATCAGATCCAATTGGTTTAATTTCATTAAATAAAAATTTTGGAGCGTTAGATAACTTATTAAGTTCTGGTAAATGAAATAAACCTTTACTAGTATCACCTAATATTTTAGGTGCAATATATAAAATTAGTTCATCTACTAATTTAGCATTAATTAATGCTCCAGATAATTTAGAACCTGCTTCAACTAAAATGAAATTAATTTTACATTTTGCTATTTTTTTCATTATTTGTATTAAATTTGTTATATTTTTATCTAATGGCATAAACCATTTTTTAACATTATTAGGCCATATATTTGAATCTTCTTGAGTACGTATTAAACGAATTAAACCAGGTTGGGATATAATTTTATGTTTAGGTGTTATAAGATTTTTACTATCTAATATAATACGTTGAGGTTGATATAATTTTTTTTTTGAGTAAAATATTTGAGTGTTATTATCTAAATTATTCCAACGTACTGTTAATTTGGAATTATCTTTTATGACTGTTGTACTAGTACTTAAAATAGCATCACTTTCTATACGTAAACGTTGAACATCTTGACGTGATTGAAATGAGGTAATCCATTTACTTTCACCAGAAGCCATAGCTATTCTACCATCAAGTGATGATGCAAGTTTTAATTGTATATAAGGTAATCCAGTACGCATTCTTTTTAAAAAACCTTTATTAATTTTTTCTCCTTTTATTTTCATGAGACCATGAAATACTTTAATTCCTGCTTTTTTCAATAAATATAATCCTTTTCCTGAAATTTTAGGATTTGGATCTTTCATAGCAACAATTACCTTTTTGATACCAGAAGTAATTAGCGCATTTACACATGGAGGTGTATATCCATAATGACTACATGGTTCTAATGTTATATAAGCAGTAGCACCTTGTGATTTTTTTCCAGCCATTTGAAGTGCATGTATTTCAGCATGTAATTCACCAGAACGTAAATGATATCCTTCACCTACAATTTCTGTATCTTTTACAATAACACAACCAACATTAGGATTTGGAGAAGTAGTTAATCGTCCCATATTTGCCAATTTAAAAGCTCTTGTCATATAAAATTCATTATGTTTCATTTAAATACTCTTTATTATTTATAATAGGTAATTTTTAATAAAAAATGTAAAATAATTATAAAATTATTTTTATAATTTTAAATTTAATATAATATATTTATTTTATTTTTAATATTTTAAGAATTGAAAATAAATTATTTATAGTTTTTATTTTTGTAAAAATATTAATTAATAAATATATTTTTTTTATTTTTTTTTGTAATTATATATTTACATTGTATACCAAATTTTAATATTAATGCTGAAGATATGTATATTGAAGAAATTGTACCTACAAAAATACCTATTAACATTACTAATGAAAATCCATGTAACATAGTACCACCAAAAATATATAGTATTAATACTATTAATAATGTAATACTGGATGTAATTAAAGTACGATTTAAAATTTGAGTTAATGATATATTAAGAATATTATATGGTGTATTATTAATTTTATATAAATTTTCACGAATACGATCAGAAACTACGATACTATCATTTAATGAGTAACCTATAACTGACATTAATGATGCAATAATAGTTAAATCAATTTCTATATAAAATAATGAAAGTATACCAAGAGTAATAATTAAATCATGTATTAAAGAAAATATTATTCCTAATGCTATACGCCATTCAAAACGAAACATAATATAAATAAAAATAAAAAATAATGCTATTAATAATGCTATACTACCATTTTGTATTAATTCTATACCTACATTAGGTCCAATATGATCAATACGTTTTATAATAGCATTTTTATCTATTGAATTTTTAATAATATCAATTATTTGAGAATTTATTTCTGAATTAAAAATATTATTTGTTGATGGTATACGTATTATAAAATCATATATATTTCCAAAATTTTGAATAATTAAATCTGTAAATTTATTTTTTTTTAAAATATTTTGTATAAAATCAGGATTAATTTTTTTATGTAAATGTAATTCAATTATTGAACCTCCAGTAAAATCTAAACCTAAATTAAATCCATAAATTAAAAAAATGATAATTGATAAAATTATTAAAAATAATGAAATACTAAAAGCTATATAATTCCATTTCATAAAATCATAAATTTTATGATTAGAATTTATATTTTTAATAATATTAGATTTTATCATAATTTATTCTTTAAATTGATAATGTTTTAATATATTTGTTATTATATAATAAATTAATAATAGAATGTGTAATAAAAATAGTAGTGAATAGAGAAGTAATTATACCAATTGACATTGTAATAGCAAAACCTTTAATTGAATTAGTACCTATAATATAAAGAATAATAGAAGTAATTAAAGTAGTAATATTAGCATCAAAAATACTAGAAAATGCTTTTTTATAACCATTATGAATTGAATATTGAATAGAATGTTTATTTTTTAATTCCTCTTTAATTCGTTCATTAATTAATATATTAGAATCTATAATTACTGCTATTATAAGCATAATTCCAGCTATTCCTGGCATTGTAAGTGTTGCTCCAGGTAATATAGACATAATTCCAATAATTAATATTAAATTAATTAATAGTCCTATAATAGAAATTATACTAAATTTTCGATACCAACTGATCATAAAAATAATAGATATTATTAAACCATATACACAAGTTTTAATACCTTTAATAATATTTTGTTTTCCTAAAGTTGGACCAATAATACGTTCTTCAATAATGTGAATAGGTGTAATTAATGTTCCAGAACGTAATAACATAGCTAAATGATTTGCTTCATTTTTATTCTGAATACCTGTAATACGAAAATTTTTTCCTAAACTTGATTGGATATTTGCTATATTAATTATTTTTTCTTTTTTTATAAGAATTGTATGACCATTAATATCTTTTTTTCCACTATTTTTATATTCTATAAATACTGTTGCTATTAATTTTCCTATATTGTTTTCTGTAAAATTAGATATTAAATTACTACCTGTATTATCTAAAGTAATATTAACTTCTGGTTGATTATATTCATTAATATTTGATATAGAATTAATAATATGATCACCAGTTAAAATAACTGACTTATATAAAATAATAGGAAAATTATTGTAAATATATTTAAATTTATAATTATTTATTTTTTTAGAATTAAATATTTTAATATCATCTAAAATAGTTTTTACGAGATGAAATTCTAATGTTGCAGTTGATCCAAGAATTTCTTTAGCATGAGTAGTATCTTGAATACCTGGTAATTCCACTATAATATAATTTATTCCATATCTTTGCACTAATGATTCAGAAATACCTAATTTATTTACACGATATCGTAATATATTAATATTTTTTTGAATAGCATATTCATTAGCTTTATTTATTGTTGAAGTTAAAATATTAATTTGTAAACTATTATGGTTTATAATAGAAAATGTAAAATTATGTTTATTTGTTTTAATATAATTAATAGCTTTATTTTGATTAATAACATTATGAAAATGTATTTCTATATTATTTTTATTTAATTTTTTTATATATTCATAAGAAATATTATTTTTATTTAATTCTTCATGTAAAGTTTCTATAGTTTCTTGTTTTAATTTTTCTAGTACACTATACATATTAACTTCTATTAAAAAATGAATACCACCACGTAAATCTAATCCTAGTTTGATTGGTTTAGCTCCTATCATTGTTAACCAATTAGGTGTAATTGGTGATAAATACATTGTTATAATAAATTTATTATTAAGTGCTTTTGTTAAAATTTCATGAGCATTAAATTGTGTGATAGAATTAGTAAAATGTATAAAAATGGTATTATTTTTTAATATCAAAATTTTACTAAAAATATTATGTTTCTTTAATATTACTTTAATTTTATTTAATGTTACTTTATCTATGTTAGTATCATATTTACTATTAATTTTTAATGCTGGATCTTCACCATAAAAATTAGGAATAGCATAAAGTAATCCAGTAAAAATTATTATAATTAATATTGTATATTTACATAAAGGATAATAATTTATCACAGAAATTCCATTAAGGAAGAAATTATAAGATTTTCATAGTTCCTTTTGGAAGGATAGCTACTATAAAATCACGTTTAATCATGACTTCTACATTATTATTTAATAAAATAATAATATTAGATTCATTTATTTTAGTTATACGTCCAATTAAACCACCAGCAGTGATAATTTCATTACCTTTACTAATTGAATTTATTAATTTTTTATGATTTTTTGTTCGTTTATATTGAGGATATAAAATTATTATATAAAATATAATTCCAAATATTATTAACATAATAATTGCAGAATATGGTTCTTTTTGAGTAGAATTATTTAAAGATGCAATAGCATTAGAAATAAAAAAGTTCATTAAAATTCCTTTATTAATTAATAATATTTATTTTTAATTTTTTTATAAATTTATTTTATATATTAATTTTTATTAATATTTTATTAATTTAATAAATATATTAAATAATTATTTATAAATATATTAATTATATAAAAATATATTTTAAAATAATTAAAATTAAATACATTTCATTAAAAATATATATTATAAATTTTATGTTATTTAATATATTTTTATCATAAAATTTTACATAAAACAATAGTATATATAGAAACTAATAATTAATAAATTATTATTTAAATTATATATTAAAAATTTAAAATTATTATTATTTATAATATAAATTATTATTTTATATTTTAAAAGAATTTAATGTTATAAATTATTTTAAAATTTTTTACATATAAAATTAAAATTTTTATTTTTGGAGATATTATGAAAATAATACAAAATAATTCTATTATTAATTATATCTTGTCTTTTTTTAATACTACTTTTCGTAAAACAGATATTATTTGGATATTAAGTTTATATGGTACTGCTATTGGTACTGGCGTATTATTTTTACCAATTAATATAGGTATAGGTGGTATTATTTCTTTAATTATTACGAGTATAATAGCATTTCCAATAACTTTTTTTTCTCATCGTAATTTATGTCGTTTTATATTATCTAGTAATAATCCCAGTAAAGATATCACTATAGTAACAGAAGAATATTTTGGTAATTTTATAGGTAAATTAATAACTTTATTATATTTTTTTGCTATTTATTCTATATTATTAGTATATAGTGTAGCAATTACCAATACAGTTAATAGTTTTATAGAACATCAATTAAATATTATTAAACCTCCACGTTGTATTTTATCATTATTTTTAATTATTTCTTTAATGACTATAATACAATTGGGTGAAAAAATTATAATTAAAATTATAAGTATATTAGTTTTTCCATTTATTATTATTTTAATGATATTATCTTTTTATATGATTCCTTATTGGAATAGTGAAATTTTTAAAAATTTATCAATTGTTAATTTAAATAATATAATTAATAATAAAATTTTAATAAATCTTTGGTTGATAATACCAATTATAGTATTTTCTTTTAATCATTCACCAATTATTTCTTCTTTTACGATGTCTAAACATCAAGAATATGGTAAAAATACTGAAAAAAAATGTTCATATATATTAATATGTTCACATATTATGATGGTTTTTACTGTTATGTTTTTTGTATTTAGTTGTATTTTAAGTTTATCATTAGAAAATTTAATAGAAGCTAAAATACAAAATATTTCTATTTTATCTTATTTAGCTAATCATTTTAATGATCCTTTTATTGAATATATTTCACCAATTATAGCTTTTATAGCTATAACTAAATCTTTTTTTGGTCATTATTTAGGTGTACGTGAAAGTTTACAAGGTTTAATAATTAAATTTATAAAAAATTATAAAAAAGATATTAATTTAATTATATTAAATCGAAGTATAAATATATTTATATTAATAAGTACTTGGTTTATTTCTACTATAAATCCAAGTATTTTAGGATTAATTAAAAATTTAGGTAGTCCAATAATAGCTATTATATTATTTTTAATGCCAATATATGCAATTTATACAATACCTAATATGAAAAAATATAATAAAGATATAAGTAATTTTTTTATTTTGATAATAGGATTAATTACTATTTCTTCTATATTTTTTAATGTTATTATTTAATTACTTTATTAATAATATTAATTAAAGAATATTTTAAAAAATAGAAAATATTTTATAAATATTTAATAAATTTATTTTTTAATACATGAATATATTATTAAATAATGTTTGTATATTAAAAATTAACATGTGATAATATAAAAATCTTTTTTAAAAAATATTTTTATATTATATATTTATTTAATTATAATATTTATATATTTAATATTAATTTTAATAATTTTTATAGGAGTTTTTATGGTTTTAGTTACACGTCCAGCACCTGATTTTACAGCATCTGCTGTATTAGGAAATGGAGAAATTATTAAAAATTTTAATTTTAAAAAACATATACATAATAAATTTGTTATTTTATTTTTTTGGCCAATGGATTTTACTTTTGTTTGTCCATCTGAATTAATTTCTTTTAATAATAGATATAAACGTTTTAAAGATCGTGGTGTTGAAATTATTGGAGTATCATGTGATTCAGAATTTGTACATAATGCATGGCGTAAAACACCAATTACAAAAGGTGGTATTGGTTATGTACAATATATTATGGTTTCTGATATTAAACGTGAAATTCAAAAATCTTATGGTATAGAACATCCTATTATTGGTGTTGCATTACGTGGTTCATTTTTAATTGATCAAAAAGGTATTGTACGTGCACAAATTGTAAATGATTTACCATTGGGCCGTAATATAGATGAAATATTACGAACTGTAGATGCATTACAGTTTCATGAAAAATATGGACAAGTATGTCCTGCTCAATGGGAAAAAGGTAAAACTGGAATTATTCCATCTGAAGATGGAATAATAAAATATCTTTCTGATAATTTTAATAAATTATAATTATATAATTAAATATAAATTTAAATATATTAAATTTTGTATTAATTTAATATCATTTATAATAAATAATTATATATTCTAAAGTATTTTATTAAATAAAATAAAAATATAGAATGAAATAAATATAAATTATAAAAATTTATTTCATTCTAATTTATTTTATAAAAATAAATAAAATTTAATATACAATTTATAAAACATAATACAAATTATTTTATACATTTAAATATATTTAAATATTTTATAAAAATTAATTTATTTTTTAAAAAAAAATTTTTGATCATATATTATTATTAAAAATAAATAAAATATTGTTGGTATTATCCAAGTTAAATTTTGTTTATATAATGGTATATAATTCATCCATATAGGTAGTAAATGTTTTAATGGAGATATTTTAATTGCATCTATTATACCAAATATTAAACTAATTAATACTGCTATTTTTATAACATATTTTGAATTATTCCACCAATGTAAAGTAAAACTTAATAATATTAATACAATACATGATGGGTAAATTGAAACTAATATTGGAGTAAAAATTTGAATTAAATAATTTAAACTTAAATTTGATATTAACATTGAAAAAATACTGAAAATAAATACTATTTTTTTATAAGAAAATGGTAAGTATTGAGTAAAAAAATCTGCACAAGAACATGTTAATCCTATTGCAGTAACTATACAAGCTATAAATATTAATCCTGATAAAAATATACACCCTAAATTACCAAAAGTATTTTTAACATAAATATATAAAATTTCTGCACCATTAGAAGGATTAGGTATTAATTGACCACTATTAAATCCTAATTTAAATAAACTAAGATAAAATAATATTAAACCAATACCAGCGATACATCCGGATAAAGTTATATTATGTAATAATATATTATGAGTTGTTATACCACGAGAACGTGCAGTATTAATAATAACTAATCCAAATACTAACGCACCAAGAGTATCCATAGTTAAATAACCATTAATAAAACCAGAAGAAAAAGCCATATCTTGATAAATTTTAGTTGCTATAATTGGTTCTCCTGCTGGCCATAATAATGCTGAAATACCTAAAATACCTAATCCTATAATTTTTAAAGGTGCTAATATATAACCAATAGTATTTATTAAATAATTAGGATAAAGTGAAATACTAATAACTAATATGAAATATATAACATTGTATATAAAAAGTGATATAATATTATTATTAATAAATGGAATAATACTTATTTCAAAAGAAATAGATGCAGTTCGAGGGGTAGCAAATAATGGACCAATTAATAAATAACAAATAATTGATAAAATTAAACTTCCATGTTTTCCTATTGGTATACATAATTTTTTAATACTACCATTAGCACGTGCTAATGCAATTAAAGCAATAATTGGTAATCCTACAGAAGTAATTAAAAATCCTAATGCAGATATCCATATATTTTGTCCTGATTGTAATCCTACTATTGTTGGTAAAATAATATTTCCTGCACCTACAAAAAGAGCAAAAGTCATAAAACTTAATGTAAAAATATCTTTTAATTTTAAATGATAAATTACAGAATTTTTATTTTTTTGTATAAATGAAAAAATGTTCAATATATTTACCTATTTTAAATTTTTTATTATAAAATATTTTAATACATATTAAAATATTATTTATAATATAAATAAAATTAATAATTAATAAAAAAATATATTTTAAATATAAAAATATATTTTTTAAGAATAATTTTATTTGTAATCAATAATAATAGATTTACCTAATATTTTATTTAAATTTATTAAATCATTTTCATTAAGTATATCAAGTAAAGATTTAAGTTTTAATTGATTAATAAAATAAGAATAATATGAATTTAATAATTTTTGTTGAGAAGTATATACTATATTAGTAGCTAATAAAATATCAGTATTATTTTTAGAACCAATTTGATAAGCAGTTTTTATATTTTTTAAATATTTTTGATTTAATATTACTTCTGTTTTATATATATTAATGTTATTAATTGATGCATTAATATCATTAAATAATGTATGTATGTTTTTTTCTAAATCAATTTGTGTATTTTTAATTATGTGATTAGTATTAATTAAATGATATTTTGCTTGTTGTGTTTGAGAATTATTTTTGGTATTAATAAAAAGTGGTAAATTTATATTTAAACTAATTTTATTCTGTTTTATATTATTTTTATATAAATTTTTATTTATATTAGATGTATTATTTTTAGAATTAATAATTCCAATAGATGCAATTATTTTAATAGTTGGCATATAATTCGTTTTGAATAAATAAATTTTTTCTAAAGCTAAATCTTTATTTAAATATGCAGAAAGTAAATCACGATTATTTTTTTTAAAATATTTAATTAAAACATATAATTTTTTTGGATTTTGAATATTTAAATTATTTATATCAAATGATGAAAATTTTTGATAAAATATACCAGTAATTTTATACAATTCTTCTAATGTATTATCTAATTTATTATGTGCAATTATTTCTTCTAATACTGAAGTATTATAATTAGATTGAATATTTTGAAGATCATGTATAGTTATTAAACCAATATTAAATTTATTATTTGTTTGATTTAGTATTTTATATGCTATTTTTTTTTGTTGTTGTTTATAAGATAATATTTCTATAGCATGTAATATATTAAAATAAGAAATAGTAGTATTAAGTATTAATTTTTTGGAAGAAGTTTCAAGGTTAACATTAGATATATTAGCAATTTTTTTTTGTATTTTTAAAAGATTCCAGCTATACATATCTAAAATACTTTGTGTTAATGTTAATGATACATTAGTTTCATTAGAATTAGTAATATTATTATTATAATAATTATTATTATAAGAATAATTATTATTTAAATTAAATTGAGGTAATAATACACTTTTTACTTCTTTAATTTTTTCAAGTTCGATATTACGATCAATTAAGTATTTATTTAATTCAAAATTATTTTCTTTAGCTTTCTTATAAATTTGTAATAAATTTTCTGCTTTACTTATTGTAATAAAATTATTTAATATAAAAACAATGAGAAAAGAGAATATTTTTTTCATTTACATTCCTTAATAATATTAATTTTTTATATTATAAATTAATAATTTATTTTTATTAAAAATTTAAATAAATTATATATTAAATTTATTTATATTTTAAAGAAAGTAAAAAATTTATTAAAAATATATTATATATAAATAATTTTATTTATTATAAGATATTTATATATAATATATTTATATAATGTTTATTATTTATTTTAAAATATATATTTTATATTTTTTAATATTATATTTAAAAAAATGTTAATATTTTAAAAAATTAAAATTTTATATTTAAAATAATTTCTTATAATGTAAATTAAATATTTTAATTTAAATATTGATAATAAAATAATATATAAAATATTTTTAAATATTTTTTATACGTTGAATATTTGCTCCTAAATTTCGAAATTTTTCTTCAATACATTCATATCCACGATCAATATGATAAATACGATCTATAATAGTTATACCTTCAGCAATACATCCAGCTATTAATAAACTGGCAGAAGTTCGTAAATCAGTTGCTATTACTTGAGCACCAAAAAGTTTTTTAACACCATAACAAATTATAGTATTACTTTTAATTTTAGCATTTGCACCCATACGAATTAATTCTGGTACATGCATAAATCGGTTTTCAAAAATAGTTTCAGTAATCATTCCAATACCTTTAGCAACTAAATTTAATAAAGTAAATTGTGCTTGCATATCAGTTGGAAAACCTGGATATGGTGCAGTATATAAAGTAATTGCTTTTGGGCGATTTCCATGCATATCAAGACTAATCCAATCTTTACCAATTTTAATATCAGCACCTGCTTCACATAATTTTTTTAATACTATATGTAAATTATGTGGACAAGTATTATAACATATTATTTTTCCACCAGAAACTGCAGCAGCAATTAAAAAAGTACCAGTTTCAATACGATCAGGTAAAATACGATAAATACCTCCACCTATACGATTCACACCTTTTATAGTAATAGTTTTACTACCACTTCCAGTTATTTTTGCTCCTAAAATATTTAAAAAATTAGCAGTATCAATAATTTCTGGTTCTTGTGCTGCATTTTCAATAATTGTAGTACCAATCGCTAAAGTAGCTGCACTCATAATAGTCACAGTAGCACCAACACTTATTTTATTCATAATAATATGTGCACCTTTTAATCGTCCTACTACAGAAGCTTTAATATAATTTTTTTTTAGTTTTATTTGAGCACCTAGTTGTTCTAAACCAGTAATATGTAAATTAATTGGACGTTCACCAATTTTACATCCTCCTGGCATAGAAATTTTTCCATATCCAAACCGTGCTACTAAAGGTCCTAAAATCCATATAGAGGCTCGAATAGTTTTAACAAGATGACATGGAGCGTAAAATTTACTTATATTACTAGGATCTATATATATTGAATTTTTTTGTTTAATTTTTACACCTAATTGACTTAATAATAAAATTGTAGTGCGAATATCTTTTAATTTAGGAACATTTTGTAATTCAATAGGTTCTTCTGATAAAATAGTAGAAAATAAAATTGGTAAAGCAGAATTTTTTGCTCCAGAAATAAATACTTTACCATTTAAACGAGTTTGACCTTGTATACGAAATTTATCCATGTAAAATATTCTCTAATTTTTTTACACTTTATATTAAAAAAATAGTTTAAAATTTTTATTTTTTTTTCTCCCATTCTTCAGGAGAATATGCTTGAATTGATAATGCATGAATTTGTTTATTTAAAATATATTTCATTAATGGAGCATATATTATTTGTTGTTTTTTTATTGTACTAATACCAGTAAATAATTTACTGATTACAATAATGTTATAATAATCATTATTATTTGTAACATATATTTTATCTAATATTAATGTTTTCATTAATATATTTTTAATTTTATCATTATTTATTATATTTAATTTTTTCATAATATATTTTATATTTTTAGTTGAAATTAATTTAAATTATAATTTTTATTTTAATAAATAATTTTATATATTTAAATTGTTTATATTTTTTTATTTTGTTATTTCTTAATAATATATATAAATAAATTACTATTTATTTATATATATTATTAAGAAATAATAAAAATTAAATTTTATAATAAATTTTTTATATTTTTAAAATATTATATTATTACATTAATATAATATTTTTATATTAAATTTTTAATATAAAAATTTTTATTATTTATTTATTTAAAATATTTTAAATAAAAAATTATTAATAAATATTTAATATATTATGTTATTTTAATAATTTAAAATTTCAGATTTGGTTTTTATTATCTTTAAAATAATATCTTCTAAATTATCATTATTATTTTTATATATAAATTGATTTATTATTTCTTCTAAAATTATAGCTGATTTAGTATTATGAATAGTTCCACCATCTTTTAATAAAGTAGTATCTATATCTAAATCTTCAAAATTAATTTTTAGTGCTAAATATTGTTCTCCCAATAAATCATTAGTATAAATTGATAAAATACTATTATCTGGAATTTGTTTATATGTTTCTTGAATGTCTAATGTTATACGTGGCATATAAGTTTTAGTATCAAGTTGAATATTAGCTACATGACCAATTATAATTCCTCCGATTTTTACTGGTGAATTTATTTTTAATTCTCCTATATTATCAAAAGTAGCATAAAGACGATAAGTTGGTATTTTATTAATAAATTTAATATTTATTATATTTAAATAAATTAATATAATAATACATATTATAGTAACTATACATGCTCCAATCCAGATTTCATTTTTTTTTATTTGCATAAAATTAATTCCAAATTATTAATATTGTTTTTAATAAAATCATTTTAAATATTATTAATAAATAATATAAATGATATAAATTATGTTATTTTAACAATAACTAATAAAGTTATTATATAAAATATAATACTGATTTAAAATAAGATATAAATTAAAATAATAATAATAAAAATTAATTTTTTAAATAAATAATTTAAATATTTTTTATTTTATAATATTTTATATAATATTTTTTTTAAAAGAAACTATTATTAATATTTTATTTTTATAAAAAATTTTAATAAAAAATATTTAATAATATTAAAATAATTATTTTTAATAAAAAAATTATTAATATAATTTATAATTAATATTATAATATATTAAAATATTTAATATTAATTATTAATAAATTGTAAATTTTATGATTGTAATCAAATTAAATTTTTAATAAAAAAACTAATATATTTTAAGAATAATATATTAGTTTATATTATTTATATATAAAACAATATTTATTATATATATATATTTAAAATAATATTTATTATATATATTAATTAAATATATAATTTTAAATTTATAATATCAAAATTTATTATTAATTTTTAAAAATATTTATTAATAAAATATAATAATATTATTATAAATTATAAAATTTTATGTAATTTTAATAAAATATTTCATAAATAAAATATTTTTAATTTATTAAAATTTAAAAATAATATTAATAAAATTATTTTATATAATATAAAATAAAATTCATGATTTAATTAAGATAAAATTATTTATTTTTTAACATATTTAATAATATAATAAATATTAAATAAATTATAAAATATATTAATTTATTTAATAATTTTATTTAAAATTATTAAATATAGAAATTTTATTAATTTATATTAAATAAATATTTCATTTTAATATTCATAAATTTATTATATTATTTAATTTATAAAATATATATGTTATTTTTTTATAATAAAAAATTTTATACAATGATATAATTAATAATAAATATTTTATTATAAATTTAATTTACATTATAATATATAATATAACTTATAAAAAATTTTAATATTATTTTTTTTAAAAAGTAATTTAATTTATTTGTTTTTTAAAAAAATAATATAATAAATATATTTAATTTATTTTAAAATATATTTTTATTAAAAAAATAAAATATATATTAATTATTTTTAAATATTTTATTATATTTAAAAATATAATTTATTTTTATATAATATTTTATTAAAATTAAAATATTATATTATTAAAATTAAAATATTATATTATTAAAATTAATAATATAAATATTATTAATATATTAATTGTATTATTTATATATATATATAATTTTTTAATACATATTAATATCATTAATATTTTAAATATAATATATTATTTTAATATTATATGAATTTAATATATTTTATTTAAAATAACATTTCAATATATCTTGAATTATTTTTTAAATATTTTAGTATATTTAGTTATATTTAGAGAAGTAAATATGTCAGATTTTAAATTACAGTCAAAGTTTGATTTTCAAAAAATAGGTAAAGAAGTAATTCAAATTGAATGTGAGGGATTAGCACAAATTGATCGTTATATCAATATAAATTTTACTTATGCTTGTGAAATTATTGCTTCTTGTTCTGGAAAAGTAATAGTAATGGGTATGGGTAAATCTGGACATATTGGTTGTAAAATTGCTTCTACTTTTGCTAGTACTGGAACTTCTTCATTTTTTGTGCATCCAGCAGACGCTAGTCATGGTGATTTAGGTATGGTGACATCACAAGATGTAGTATTTGCTATTTCAAACTCCGGTGAATCTAATGAAATTTTAGCATTAGTTCCAATATTAAAACATAAAAATATTAAACTTATTTGTATGACTAATAATCCAGAAAGTACTATGGGAAAAATAGCAGATATTCATTTACAAATTAAAGTTCCTAAAGAAGCATGTCCATTTGGGTTAGCACCAACAACTAGTACTACTGCTAGTTTAATTATGGGTGATGCACTTGCAATTGCTTTACTTAAATCTCGAGAATTTACTTTAAAAGATTTTGCATTATCTCATCCAGGTGGTACTTTAGGTCGTCAATGTTTATTATTAGTAAATGATATTATGCATACTGGTAGTAAAATTCCATATGTTAATATCAATGCATCATTATATGATGCATTACATGAAATTAATAAAAAAAAATTAGGTATGACTGTAATTTATAATAATGAAATGAAAATTTCAGGGATTTTTACTGATGGTGATTTACGTCGTGTATTTAATCTTAATATTAATGTAAACAATATTAAAATAAGTAATGTTATGACTCCAGGTGGTATACAAGTAAGCCCAGATATGTTAGTAACAGATGCATTACATTTAATGAATAAACATCATATTACTGTCTTATTAGTTGTTAAAAATACTCAATTATTAGGTATAGTACATATTCATGATATATTATGTTCTATTGTAATTTAATTTTGAAAATAAATAATTCAAAAATTAATAATATATATTTATATATTAGTAAATATTATTATATAATATATATTAAAATAATTTATATAAAAAATTGAAGAGAATAATTAATGTTTGAAGGTAGTATTGTTGCGTTAATCACTCCTATGAATAATAAAGGTATGATTGATTATATTAGTTTAAAAAAATTAATTTATTATCATATTAATTCCGGAACGTCAGCTATTGTTTGTGTTGGAACAACTGGGGAATCTTCAACAATTTCTTATAAAGAACATATTACAATAGTATTAAAAATATTAAAATTATCAAATAATCGTATTCCAATTATTGTTAGTATTACTTCTAATTCTACTGCTCAAGCTATTAAACTTGTTCGTATTTTTTCTAAAATGAAAATAGCAGGATTTTTAATTGTTACTCCATATTATAATAAACCTACTCAAGAAGGATTATATCAACATTTTAAAGAAATTTCTAAAAATACTATTTTACCACAAATATTATATAATATACCTTCACGTACTGGTTGTGATTTATTACCAATTACTATTGCACGTTTATCAAAAATTAATAATATAGTTGCTATAAAAGAAGCAACTGGAAATTTAGATCGTATTAAACAAATTAATCAAATAGTTAATGATAAAAATTTTATTTTATTAAGTGGTGATGATTTAAGTAGTTTAGAATTTATGAAATTAGGAGGTAAAGGAATAATTTCTGTTACAGCTAATATAGCAGCTTATGATATGGTACAGTTATGTTCTTTAGTAAAACAAGGTAAATTTATACAAGCAAATTATTTAAATCAACGTTTATTGCCATTACATAAAAATTTATTTATAGAAACTAATCCAATACCAATAAAATGGGCTTGTAAAATGTTAGGATTAATTAAAACTAGTACATTACGTTTGCCAATGACGAAATTAAGTAAAAATTCTCGTAAAATAATAAAGGATACATTAAAAAAAGTTGGTTTATTATAATATTATATAAAATATTATTATAATTATAAAATATATTATTATAATATCATAATAAAAACATAATTTTTATTATATTTTAAAAATTATTAATATCAAAAAATATTTTATTAAATTTTATAAATGTATAATATTTTTATTTATAAATATTATTATATACAAAATTTTAATAGTGTTTATTTTAATAATATATTATATAATTTATTATAAATTTAATTAGGATTAATTTATGAATAACCCATTATTAACTTCATTTTATTTACCACCATTTTCAAAAATTGACCCTAAACATATATTACCTGCAATACAATTTATATTATTAGATTGTCGTAAAAAAATAGAATCTATCATTTCATTATCGGAAAAATTTACTTGGAATAATTTATGTCAACCATTATCAGAGATAGATAATCGTTTATTACGTATTTGGTCATTAATAGAACATTTAAATGCAGTAAAAAATAGTACAGAATTACGTGTTGTTTATGAAAAATCATTATTATTAATATCAGAATATACTACTTGGATAGGTCAAAATAAAAAAATATATCAAGCTTATCATAATTTAAAAAATGGAAAAGAATTTGATTTTTTAACTACTTCTCAAAAAAAATTTATAGAAAATACATTGCGTGATTTTAAATTATCTGGAATAAATTTATCTAAAGATAAAAAAAATAGATATGGTGAAATTGTTTCACAATTATCTAAATTAAGTTATAATTATAGTAATAATGTATTAGATGCTACAATGAATTGGAATAAATTGATTACTGATAAAACTCAATTAAATGGCTTACCATTAAGAGTATTAGAACAAGCTAAAAAAATGGCAATATCTAAAAATAAAATAGGATGGTTATTAACATTGGATATGCCTAGTTATTTATCAATAATTACTTATTCTGAAAATCGTGAATTACGTAAAGAAATATATCATGCTTTTGCTACACGAGCTTCTGATCAAGGATTAAATCCTGATAAATGGGATAATACTGTAATCATGGAAGAAATTTTAGAATTACGTTATGAATTATCTCAATTACTTGGTTTTAAAAATTTTGCTGAAAAATCATTATCAACTAAAATGGCAAAAAATGTAGAACAAGTAATTAAATTTTTAGTTGATTTATCTAATAAAGTTCGACCGAAAGCTCAGAAAGAATTAGAGCAATTATGTATTTTTGCTAAAAAATATGATGGTTTAGATAAAATTGAAGCATGGGATATTATTTATTATAGTGAAAAACAAAAAAAATATTTATTTTCTATTGATAATGAAAAATTACGTACTTATTTTCCAGAAAATATAGTAATTAACGGATTATTTGAAATAATAAAACGTATTTATAATATTACTATAAAAGAACGTTATAATGTAGATATTTGGCATTCTAGTGTACGTTTTTTTGATTTATTTGATATAAAAAATAAATTATGTGGTAGTTTTTATCTTGATTTATATTCACGTAAAAATAAACGTTCAGGGGCTTGGATGAGTGATTGTATTTGTAAATTTAAAAAATCAAATGGAACATTGCAAAATCCTGTTGCTTATATTATATGTAATTTTAATAATCCATTAAATAATCAACCAAAATTATTTACTCATAATGAAGTTATTACATTATTTCATGAATTTGGTCATGCTTTACATCATACATTAACTCAAATTGAAACTTTAGGAGTATCCGGTATTAATGGAGTACCATGGGATGCAATAGAATTACCTAGTCAATTAATGGAAAACTGGTGTTGGGAACCCGAAGCATTAAAGCTTATATCTAATCATTATAAAAATAATCAACCACTTACAGAAAATATATTAGATAATATATTTAAAAGCAAACATTATCAAACAGCTTTATTTATTTTACGTCAATTAGAATTAGGTTTGTTTGATTTTTTAATACATATTGAACATATAACTTTAGGGAATCAACAAATATTAAAAAAATTACAAGAAGTAAGAAAATTTATTTCAATATTACCATCTCCAGATTGGAATCGTTTTTCGCATTCTTTTAGTCATATTTTTTCTGGAGGTTATTCAGCGGGTTATTATAGTTATCTTTGGGCAGAAGTATTATCAGCTGATGCTTTTTCTCTTTTTAAAGAAAAAGGTATTTTTAATTCAAAAATTGGTCAATCATTTTTACAAAATATTTTAACACAAGGTGGTTCAGAAGAACCTATGGAATTATTTAAACGTTTTCGAGGTCGAAAACCAAAATTAGATTCTATCTTATATCATTATGGTATTAAAAATTAAATAAATGAAAGTATATTTAAGTACTGAAATAGGAATAAATCCTAAATTATTATTGATTTTAGCTAAACGTTGGAAATTAATTTTTGACAAAAGTTCTAATATAGAACTTAGTTTAACTAAACGTCGATTAGAATTATATAAACGTGATGAACCTAAACTTGGTGCAATTTATGTTAATTTTATATCTGGAACTTTAGCATATAGACGTCGTTTATGTACTATTCATAATGAAGTAATAGCTAAAGCAGTTGGTATAAATAAAAAAATAACTCCTTATGTAGTAGATGCTACAGGTGGTTTAGGACGTGATGCATTTATATTAGCAGCATTAGGATGCAAAGTAAAAATTATTGAACGTCACGCAATATTAGCAGCATTATTACATGATGGTCTTCAACGTGGTTATCAAAATATAGAAATTGGTTCTTGGTTACGTAATCGTATGAAATTAATATATGCTGATAGCATTAAATTATTAGTAAATCTTACACCAAAACCTGATGTTATTTATCTTGATCCTATGTATCCAAATAAACCAAAAAGTGCATTAGTTAAAAAAGAAATGCAAATATTAAAAAAAATAGTAACTATAAATAATGATGAAATTGAATTATTAACATTATCAAGGAAACTAGCTACTCAACGTGTTGTAGTAAAACGTCCTAATTATGCAAAACCTTTAGGTAATATATCACCAAATTTTACTATTTTAACTAAAAATCATCATTTTGATATATATACACCAATATATTCTTTATTACATTAAAATATTAAAATATTAATATTTATCAATTTTTTTAATTTTATTATATAAAATTTTAAATTATATTAAATTAAATAAAAAATAAATATTATATAATTTATTATAGAATTATTGTGCTAATTTATAATAATTTATTTTTAGTATAAAATATAAAAAATATTATATAATATTATTAATATTTTATAATAATTATTATATTAAAATAATATTGTTATTATTTTATTTTTAATAAAATTCAAGGAATTTTATTTATGGAATTGTCATCACTTACTGCTATTTCACCAATTGATGGACGATATGGAGATAAAGTTAATATATTTAGAAGTATTTTTAGTGAATATGGTTTATTTAAATTTCGTTTAAAAGTAGAAATATATTGGTTAAAAGCTTTATCTAATTGTAAAAAAATTAAAGAAATTCCTTTTTTTAATAAAAATGAAAAAAAATTTCTTGATAATATTTTTAAAAAATTTAATGAAAAAGATGCACAACGTATTAAAGATATTGAATTTATAACTAAGCATGATATAAAAGCAGTAGAATATTTTTTAAAAGAAAAAATAATAAGAATTCCTACTTTAAAAAAAATATCTGAATTTGTTCATTTTGCTTGTACTTCAGAAGATATTAATAATTTATCATATGCATTAATGTTAAAAAAAACTCGTCAATATATAATTATTCCACATTGGAAAAACATTATAAATTCAATTAAAAAATTAGCATTAAAATATAATAATATACCTCTCATTTCTCGAACTCATGGTCAACCAGCTACTCCATCTACTATTGGTAAAGAATTTGCTAATGTAATTTATCGTATGGAACGACAAGTTAATCAATTGATAAATATAGAAATTATGGGAAAAATAAATGGTGCTGTAGGTAATTACAATGCACATATGATTGCTTATCCAGAAATTAATTGGCATTTATTTAGTAAAAATTTTGTAAATTCTTTAGGTCTTATTTGGAATCCTTTTACAACTCAAATTGAACCACATGATTATCTTGCTGAATTATTTAATTGTATAGTTCGTTTTAATATTATATTAATTGATTTTAATCGTGATATGTGGGGTTATCTTTCTTTGAATTATTTTAAACAAAAAATTACTAAATATGAAATTGGCTCTTCTACTATGCCGCATAAAATTAATCCAATAGATTTTGAAAATTCAGAAGGAAATCTTGGTCTTTCTAATGCTATTTTAAATCATTTATCTAATAAATTACCTATTTCTCGATGGCAACGAGATATGAGTGATTCTACTGTATTACGTAATATTGGTGTAGGTTTTAGTTATATGTTAATTGCTTATCAAGCGAGTATATTAGGTATTAGTAAATTAAAAATTAATAAAATGCATATTTTAGATGAATTAAATAATAATTGGGCAATATTAGCTGAACCTATACAAACAGTTATGCGTCGTTATGGAATAAAGAAACCATATGAAAAATTAAAAGAATTAACTAGAAATAAGAATATAAATTCTACTGAAATACAATTATTTATAGATACATTAAAATTACCAGAAAAAGAAAAAAAACGACTTAAAAAAATTACACCAGATAAATATATAGGGTATGCTATTACTATGGTTAATAAATTAAATTTTAAATTTTAATATAAATTATTAATTTAATTTTTAAAATTTATAATATATTTTTAAAATATATTTTTTATAAAGATATATTTTATTAATTTATATTAAATTAATATATATTATATATAAAATATAATTTTATAAAATATTTTTCTAATATTAATTAATATTTTTTAATAAAAAATTAATAATAATTTATTACTATACTTTTATATTTTTTAGTAATATTAATTAATATTAAAATAATGTTATTAATATTAAATATAAAATTTTTAATTTATTTAGAAAAAATTTTAATGAAATTAAAATATACTTTAGTAAGTACATTTTAAGTTTTGGTAAAATTATTAAGGAAAACGACGATGCAAGTTATTTTAGAAAAATTATATTGTGCTAAGTCGATAAACCAAAAAGAAAGCCAACAATTATTTACTGCTATAGTTCATGGAAAATTAAAAGACAGTCAACTTGCTGCAGTATTAATTAGTATGAAAATTCGAGGAGAAAAATTAGATGAAATTCTTGGTGCTGTTAAAGCATTATTAGCTCAAGCAAAACCTTTTCCACGTCCAGATTATTTATTTGCTGATATTGTAGGAACTGGTTCTGACGGTACAAATAGTATTAATATTTCTACTGCTAGTGCTTTTGTTGCGGCTGCATGTGGTGTAAAAATTGTAAAACATGGAAATCAAGGTATTTCTAGTCGTTCTGGTTCTAGTGATTTATTAACAGAATTAGGTATTCCTTTAAATCTTTCTTCACAAGAAGCACGTAAAATATTAGATCATATTGGTATTTGTTTTCTTTTTGCACCACACTATTATAGTGGTTTTCGTCATGTAATGATTGTACGTCAACAATTAAAAACTCGTACATTATTTAATATATTAGGACCATTAATTAACCCAGCACGCCCTCCATTAGCATTAATTGGTGTTTATAGCTCAAAGTTAATATTACCAATTGCTGAAGCTGTTCGTGTATTAGGATATCAACGTGCAGCAATTGTACATGGAGGAGGAATGGATGAAGTATCTATTCATTCTACTACTCAAGTAGCTGAAATTAAAGATAATATTATTATACGTTATTCATTAACACCACAATCTTTTGGATTAAAAAGTTATCCATTAAAATCTTTAAAAGGTGGTACACCTAAAGAAAATTGTAATATTATTATTCAGTTATTAAAAGGTAAAGGTAATATAGCACATATTTCAGCAATAGCTGCTAATGTAGCATTATTATTAAAATTATTTGGAAATGAAGATTTAATTGAAAATACGCAAAAAGCCTTAGATATTATTTATAGTGGAAAAGCTTATATGTATATTACTAAACTTTCAAAAAGAAAATAAAATTATGCAGAAAACTATTCTTACAAATATTATTAATGATAAAATAAATTGGATTATAAATAGAAAAAAAAAACAATCATTAATTAGTTTTAAAAGTAATATTGTAAAAAGTGAACGTAATTTCTATCAAGCATTAAAAGGTATTAAACCTGTATTTATTTTAGAATGTAAAAAATCATCACCTTCAAAAGGATTAATTTGTAAAAATTTTGATCCTATAAAAATTTCTTTAATTTATAAAGATTTTGCTACAATTATTTCAGTTGTAACTGAAGAAAAATATTTTCAAGGTAATATAGATTTTATTCCATTAATAAGTAAAACAGTAACACAACCAATATTATGTAAAGATTTTATCATTGATTCATATCAAATTTATTTAGCACGTATTTATAAAGCAGATGCTATATTATTAATGTTGTCAATATTAACTAATGAAAAATATAATCAATTTGTATCAATAGCTCATAGTCTCAATATGGGGGTATTAACTGAAATAATAAATGAAGAAGAATTAAAAAGAGCAATTTTTCTTAAAGCTAAAGTAATTGGTATAAATAATCGTAACCTACAAGATTTAAGTGTTGATTTAAATCGAACAATACAATTAGCACCTTATATTCCATCTGAAATAACTATTATTAGTGAATCCGGTATTGATAAACATTCTCAAATTCGTAAATTAAATCATTATGTAAATGGTTTTTTAATTGGTAGTGCATTAATGAAGGAAACTGATTTACGCACTGCTGTTTGTAGAATAATTTTTGGTGATAATAAAATATGTGGTTTAACACGACAAGAAGATGTCATATCTACTTATAAAGTAGGTGCTATTTATGGTGGATTAATTTTTATTCCTCATTCATGTCGTTATATTAATGTTAATCATATTGATAAAATTATTTCTGGTATACCATTAAAATATGTTGGTGTATTTTGTAATGAAAAAATATTATTTATAGTCAAGAATGTTGAACGTTTTGGTTTACAAGCTGTACAATTACATGGTGAAGAAAATCAAAATTATATTAATATTTTACGTTCTATTTTACCTACTTATTGTCAAATTTGGAAAGTACTAAGTGTTACATATAAATTGCCTTCTAGAAATTTTAAAAAAGTTGATCGATTTTTATTAGATAATGGAAGTGGAGGTACTGGAAAAAGTTTTGATTGGACTATATTAAAAGATGAAGATCTTAGTAATACTATGTTAAGTGGAGGTTTAAACCAAAATAATTGTATTGAAGCTTTAAAATTTAATAGTATTGGTTTAGATTTTAATTCTGGAGTTGAAAGTCATCCGGGAATTAAAGATATAGTTCGTTTAACGTCTATTTTTAATATTTTACGTATTTACTAAATACTATCAATTAATCATAAATATTATTAGGAATTACCATGACGTTTTTAAATTCATATTTTGGAGAATTTGGTGGTCAATATGTACCTCAAATTTTAATGCCTGCATTAAAACAATTAGAAGAGGCTTTTATAGCTTCTAAAATTGATTCTAAATTTCAAGAACAACTTAATAATTTATTAAAGAATTATGCGGGTCGTCCAACAGCATTAACATTATGTAAAAATCTTACTATTGGAAGTAATACTAGATTATATTTAAAACGTGAAGATTTATTACATGGAGGTGCGCATAAAACTAATCAAGTATTAGGTCAAGCTTTATTAGCTATAAAAATGGGTAAAACTGAAATTATTGCAGAAACTGGTGCAGGTCAACATGGTGTAGCTTCAGCTTTAGTTTGTGCGTTACTGAATTTAAAATGTCGTATATATATGGGATCAAAAGATATTGAACGTCAATCACCAAATGTATTTCGTATGCGTTTAATGGGAGCTAAAGTTCTTCCAGTACATAGTGGTTCTGCTACTTTAAAAGATGCGTGTAATGAAGCATTACGTGATTGGTCTAGTAATTATCATACAGCTCATTATATGCTTGGAACTGCTGCAGGTCCGCATCCTTTTCCAACTATAGTACGTGAATTTCAGCGTATTATTGGTAAAGAAACTAAAGATCAAATACTTAAAAAAGAAGGATGTTTACCGGATGCAATCTTAGCATGTGTTGGAGGTGGTTCTAATGCTATTGGTATATTTTCAGATTTTATTGATGATGTTAATGTTAAATTAATTGGTGTAGAAGCAGCTGGACTTGGAATTACTACTGGTAAACATGGTGCATCACTTAAACACGGTCGTCTTGGTATATATTTTGGTATGAAAGCACCTATAATGCAAACTGCAGAAGGTCAAATTAAAGAATCTTACTCTATTTCAGCTGGATTAGATTTTCCTTCTGTTGGACCGCAACATGCTTATTTAAATGATATTGGTCGTGCAAAATATGTTTCAATTACTGATAATGAAGCATTAAATGCTTTTAAAATGTTATCATGTAATGAAGGTATTATTCCAGCATTAGAATCTTCTCATGCATTAGCTTATGCATTAAAAATGATTTATAATAATCCTAAAAAAGAACAAATTTTAATTGTTAATTTATCTGGCCGTGGAGATAAAGATATATTTACTGTTTATAATATTTTAAAATCACGGAGAGAAATTTAATGGATCGTTATAAAAAATTATTTGAAAATTTAAAAAACAAAAAAGAAGGTGCTTTTATTCCATTTGTTATGTTAGGAGATCCTAATATAACAGTATCATTAGAATTAATAGATGTATTAATTGAATCAGGTTCAGATGCATTAGAATTAGGATTTCCTTTTTCTGATCCATTAGCTGATGGTTTAATCATTCAAAATTCATCATATCGTGCATTAAAAATTGGTATTACACCAATAAAGTGTTTTCAATTATTACAAATAATTCGAAAAAAATATCCAACTATTCCAATTGGATTATTAATATATGCTAATTTAGTATTTAATTATGGTATTCATGAATTTTATAAAACTTGTTATAATATAGGAATAGATTCAGTTCTTATTGCTGATATACCATTTGAAGAATCTAAACCATTTCGTTTTTCAGCAAATAATTATAATATTTCTCCTATTTTTATTTGTCCACCAAATGCTGATGAAAATTTAATAAAAAATATTTCTATTTATAGTCATAGTTATGTTTATTTACTTTCACGTGCTGGTGTGACTGGTATAGAAAATTTTATAAAATTTCCATTAGAAAATATTATTAAAAAATTTAAAAAATATAATTCATTTCCTTTAATTCAAGGATTTGGTATCTCTAAATCTTCTCAAATAAAAAATATATTAAAATCTGGTGTATCTGGTGTAATTTCTGGTTCAGCAATAATTAACATTATTGAAAAAAATTTTTCTACTCCAACAAAAATGTTAAATAAAATTTCTATTTTTATTCGAAATATGAAAAATTCTACTAAATTATAAATTTATATAGCGAGCTATATGATATCAGCTCGCTGTTATATAGATATTAATTAATAAATTTTAATATAATATTGAATTGTAATTTATTTATAATAATTATTATAAATAATAGATATATTTAACATTTAATATTTTTATATTAAAATTTTTTATTAAATATTATATATAATATTTAAATTTTATTTTTTTATAAATTTTATATAATTTAAAATATTTCATTATTAATAATATTAAAATAAATTATTTTAATATTATTAATAATGAAATATTTTAATTAATAAATAGTATTTATATATAAAATATTTTATTTTATTAAAAAATATATGTTTTAATAATTTAATTATTTTTTGCAATTATTGATATATTTATTTTAGCACATATATCATGATGTAATTGAATATTTATTTTATATTCACCAATGAAACGTAGATTTCCTTTTGGAAGATGAATATTATTTTTTTGTATTTCAATTCCTGATGAAATTAATGCAGTAGCAATATCACGTTTTCCTATAGAACCAAATAATTTACCTTCTTCACCTGCTTTAGATATAATAGTAATTGTTTTTAATTTATTAATTTTTTTCGAAATAGAAATAGCAAGATTTATTTTTTTAGATAATTTTTCGGCTAATTTATCACGACGTATTTTAAAAAATTCGATATTTTTTTTAGTAGCAGATACACCTTTACCTTTAGGTAATAAAAAATTACGAGCATAACCCGATTTAACAGTAACTTTATCACCTAAATTACCTAATTTTTTTACTTTATCTAACAAAATAATTTCCATTGTTATAATTTCCTTTAAAAATTTTTAATTAAATAATATTTATTACTGATGATGATCAGTATAAGGTAATAAAGATAAATAACGTGCACGTTTTATTGCACGTGCTAATTGACGTTGATATTTTGAACAAGTACCAGTAATACGACTAGGTACAATTTTACTACTTTCAGTGATATAATTTTTTAACATAATTATATCTTTATAATCAATTTCTTTAATTCCTTCTACTGTAAAACGACAAAATTTACGACGTCTAAAATAACGTGTCATTTAATTAATCTCCATAACGTATGAATTTAATATATTTAATATTTAAAATTTATTTACTTTATATCTTATTTATTAATAATAATTAATTATTGTAATAATCATCATTATTAATTATTATAAAAATATAATATTTAAATTATTTTATTTAATTTAAATATTAATTAATATGTATAATATTATCTTAAAAAATATATATTTATATAAATTTATTTTTAAATTAAGTATTATAAATAATTAAAATTAAATTATTAATTGTGACGAGAATTATGGTTTATAATATTTCCAGAATTTAAATTATCTGTATTTTCATTAATTAAATTTTCACGACGATCATTACGACGTTCATCTTTCAATTTCATTATTACAGAAGGTTCATTGATTATTTGCTTAATACAAATAATCATACTACGAATAATAGCATCATTAAAACGAAAATTAATTTCTATTTCATGAATAATTTTTTGTGAAGTTTCTACATTTAATAATGCATAATGAGCTTTATGTAATTTTTTAATTGGATAAGATAATTGACGACGACCCCAATCCTCTAAACGATGAATTTTACCTTTTGCTTTAGTAATAATAGAACTATAACGTTTAATCATATTTGGAACTTGTTCACTTTGATCAGGATGAACCATAAAAATAATTTCATAATAACGCATTAATTTTATTTCCTTATAAATTATATAATTTATTTATAGTTAATTTTAATTTCAAATATATGATAATATAATATATATTTAAATAAATTATATAATTTTACTATTTTAAATTTTAAAATTCAATAATTAAGTAAAGTTTATTTATATAAATCAAAATAAATATTTTAAATTGTTATATATTAAAAACATTTTTTATAAAAATAAATTCAACATATTTTTATTAAAATAAATTAATAAATTTTATTTAATTAATTTTATAAATATAAAAAATAAAGTTTAATATATAATTTAATATTATTATATATATTAATCAATTTATATTTAGAATAATTTTTTTAAAAATATATAATTATTTAGTATTTATTTTTAATGTAATTAAATTATAATTTAATTATATATCAAAAGGATTACGTAAAATTATAGTTTCACTACGATCTGGACCAGTAGAAATAATTTCTATTGGTATATTAGTTAATTCTTCAATACGCTTAATATAATTTAATGCTTGCTTTGGTAATTTTTTATATTCTTTTATACCTAAAGTACTTTCAATCCATCCTGGCATTATTTCATAAATAGGTTGTATATTTTTCCAATTTTCTTCTGATAATGGAGTAATAGTTATTTTTCGTCCATTAAACATTTTATAACCTACACATATTTTAATTTCTTTTAATCCATCTAAAATATCTAATTTAGTTAAACAGAATCCTGATAAGGAATTAATTTGTATTGCACGACGTATTGCAACTAAATCCAACCAACCAGTACGACGACGACGTCCAGTAGTTGCACCATATTCATGTCCTTTTGTAAATAAATATTCACCAATTTCATCAAATAATTCAGTTGGAAAAGGACCAGAACCAACACGAGTAGAATAAGATTTTATAATACCTAATACATAATCTACATAACGAGGACCAATACCAGAACCAGTTGCTACACTACCAGCGGTAGTATTAGAAGATGTGACGTATGGATAAGTTCCATGATCTATATCTAATAAAGTACCTTGTGCACCTTCAAACATAATAAAATTACCACGTTTCCGTGCATTATCTAATAATTCAGCAATATCAGCTATCATAGAAATTAATATATCAGAAACAGAAAATATATAATTTAATATTATTTTATAATCTACAGCATTAGTTTTATAATAATGTACTAATTGAAAGTTATGATAATCAACAATTTCTTTTAATTTTATTGCAAAAGTTTTTTTATTTAATAAATCACTAATACGTAAACCACGTCTTGCTATTTTGTCTTCATAAGCTGGTCCTATTCCACAACCTGTTGTTCCGATAGCTTTAATACCACGTGCTTTTTCTCTTACTTTATCAAGTATTATATGATAAGGTAAAATTAATGAACAAGCTTCAGATAATAATAAACGATTATTAACTGATATACCACATGCTTTTAATTCTGCAATTTCTTTAATTAAAGCATCAGGAGCTAAAACAACACCATTACCAATAATATTAATAACATTTTTTCGTAAAATACCAGAGGGAATTAAATGAAGAATAGTTTTTTTACCATTAATAATTAAAGTATGTCCAGCATTATGTCCGCCTTGATAACGTACAACATATTGAGCTCGTTCAGTTAATAAATCTACGATTTTTCCTTTACCTTCATCACCCCATTGAGTTCCTAGTACGACAACATTTTTACTCATTTTTAAAAATCACCAATTGCTTAAAAAAGATTTTATTACTATAGTTTTTATTTGTGCTATTTTAAGTATATAATTGTATATTTTAATAAATTTTAGATTTTTATATAGCTACGTAATAGGTATAATTAAATAATTTAATTAAGGATATATTTTATATATTTTAAAAAAAAAATGTATTTAAATTAATAATTTTATTATATATTATAACAATAATTATTATTATAATTAAATTTTTATTTATCAATAAATATTTATAATTATTGTATTTTGTATTTAAAAAATATAATAATAATTAATAATTTAAATTATTAAAATTTTTAATATATTTTATATGATTTAAACTTCAATAATATTTTTATATAAAATTGATATTATATTTATTTATCAAAATATAAATTTGGTTGAAATAATTTTTCTATATCATGAATATTTTTTCTATCAGAAATAGACATTATTACATGATCTCCTTGTTGAATTTTATAATTTCTATCAGAAATAATAATATTATTATCGCGTGCAATAGCGCCAATTGTTGTTCCTGGTGGTAAGTTTACTTGTTTTATAGTATGATTAATTATTTTTGATGTATTTTTATAATTATAAACAATAGCTTCAATTATTTCAATTTTACCACAATGTAATAATGAAACATTTATAATATTTTTATTACGAATATGATTTAATAATGCTGAAATAGTTATTTGTTGAGGTGAAATGGTAATATCAATAATATTATTTTGTATTAAATTAATATAAGTATGTCGTTGAATTAATACTATTACTTTTTTAGCACCCATTCGTTTTGCTAACATAGCAGACATAATATTTACTTCATCATTATTAGTTGTAGAAATAAATACATCTATTTTATTAATATGTTCTTCTATTAATAATTCTTGATCAGATGCATTACCACAAAAAACAATAGTATTATGCAATTGTTTAGATAATTCAATTGCACGTTTTTTATTAAGTTCAATTAACTTAATATTATATAATTTTTCTAATTTTCGAGCTAAACCAGACCCAATATTACCACCACCAACAATCATAATTTTTTTATAAGATTTTTCTAATTGTTGTAAAGAATCCATTAAAGTTCGAGTATATTTTGAATCACAAATAAAAAAAATTTCATCTCCTATTTCAATAATAGTAGAACCTTTTATTTTAATTGAATGATTATTTCTAAAAATAGAAATAATACGAGTATCAATATTTTGGATATATTTATGTATTGAAGATAATTTTTTTCCTATAAAATACCAATTAATATAAGCTCTTACTGCTAAAATATTAATTTTTTCTTTAAAAAAATTGATTATTTGTAATGAACCAGGAAATTCTATTAATTTATAGATGTAATCAATTACTAATTGTTCTGGTGAAATTAAATAATTAATTGGTATTACTTCTGTTTGAAATATTTTTTTTGATTCACGAATATAATTTTGTGAACGAATACGTGCAATACGATTAGGAGTATCAAATAATGAATAAGCTATTTGACAGGAAATCATATTTACTTCGTCAGAATTTGTAACAGCAATTAACATATCTGCATCTTCAGCCCCAGCTTCATATAATATATGTGGATAAGAACAATGTCCTAATATAACTCGTAAATCAAATTTATCTTGTAATTTTTTCAAATTATGAAAATTATTATCAATAATAGTTATATCATTATTTTCATTTATAAGATTTTCTGCTAAAGTACCACCAACTTGACCTGCACCAAGAATAATAATTTTCATTTTTATTTAAATTATAATATTATAATCATGATTATATATTAAAATATAATATATTAATTATGTTAATTATAAAATAAATTTTAATAAAATTTACATATAAAATATATATTTAAATCAATTAATAATTAATATTTAGATTATAAAATTATATCTTATTTCCAGGAATAAACCATGATTTACGTGAATTTAAAAATTCTTGTACTGACATTGGTTTTTTTCCTTCTGGTTGTAATTGAAGTAAATTAAGAATACCATTAATAGTTGCTATCTGAATACCATATTTATTACTGTTAATAATAGTACCTGGTTCTTTATTTGTAATGTTATTTAATACATTAGCTTTCCAAATTTTTATTAATGTTTTATTTATAGTAAAATAACTAACAGGCCATGGATTAAAAGCACGAATACAACGTTCTAATTGTATAGCAGATAAATTCCAATTTAATTGTGCTTCTTTTTTAGTAATTTTTTTTGCATAAGTAATTTTTTCTACATTTTGTACTTCTCGTGTAATTGTACCATTTATTAATTTTTGCAATGTTATTAATAATGCTTTTGAACCTAATTTTGAAAGTTTATCATATAAAATTTTACTAGTATCTGTAATTTTTATAGGATAAACAATTTGATATAAAATATCACCAGCATCTAATTTTTCATTCATTTGAATAATTGTAATACCTGTTTTATCATCTCCAGATAATAAAGAATGTTGAATAGGTGCAGCACCTCTCCAACGTGGTAATAAAGAACCATGTACATTAATACAACCAAAATGAGGTATATTTAATATTTTTTTTGGTAAAATTAAACCATAAGCTACTACTATTATTATATCAGCCTGTAAATTTTTATATAATTGTTCACAATTTTTAGATTTCAATGATTTAGGTTGAAAAATAGGTAAATGATATTTTTGTGCTAAAATTTTTACTGGACTTGATTTTATTTTCTTTCCACGTCCAGATGGACGATCTGGCTGAGTAAATACTCCAACAATTTTATGTTTAGATAATAATAATGTATTTAAATGTTTTTTTGCAAAATCTGGTGTTCCAGCAAAAATAATACGTAAAAAATTAGACATATTTGTTTTTTTATTTTATTAATTTTTTTTATTAAATTTGATTATTTTTTTAAATTTTTTATGAATACGATTTCGTTTAAGTGGTGATAAATAATCTATAAATAATTTTCCTATTAAATGATCCATTTCATGTTGAATACAAATTGATAATAAATTTTTTGCTTCTAATTGAAAACATTTTCCATTTATATCAAATGTTTGAATTTGTATATTAGCGGCACGAGGTACTATAATACGTTCTTGAGGTATAGAAAGACAACCTTCTTCTATACTTATTTGACCGCTACTTTTTAATATTTTGGGATTAATTAATACTAAATTATTTTGATGATTTTCAGAAATATCAATTACTATAATACATTGATGAATATTTACTTGAGTTGCAGCTAAACCAATACCTTCTTTTGAATACATAGTATCAAACATATCTTGTATAATATTTTGAATATTTTTATTAATTTTTTTTACTGGTTTTGCAATTTTTCGTAATCGATTATCAGGAAAATGTAATATTTTTAATATTGACATATAGATCTAAATTTATATCCAAATTATAAATTAAATTTCATAATTATTTTAAATATATATTATATTATATTATATTATATATATTATTTATAATGTTTAAATAAAAATATATGAAAAATATATTTTTATTTTATTAATGTATTTTACATATATTTAGTGGTTTTTATGCCTAATATCTTTAAACCAATTTTTAATGTTTTAGCAGTTAATAATACTAATTTTAGTCTACTTTGACGTATAATTTCATCTTTTATATTTAAAATTTGACAATTTTCATAAAATATAGAAAATAATCCAGTTAAATTATATAAATAACTACATATAATATGCGGTGTTCCTTTTGTTCCTGCAGTTATAAGTGCTTCTTCAAATTGTAGTAAACATATTGCTAAAGATATTTCATATTCTTGATTTATTATTGTAGGAATAGTAAGATTATTTTTATTTACTTTACCACGATTTAATATAGATAAAATTCGTGTATATGCATATTGTATATATAGTGCTGTATTTCCTTCAAAAGTTAATATATTATCCCAATCAAAAATATAATTAGTAGTACGATTTTTTGACAAATCAGAATATTTTATTGCACCAATTCCAATTATATTTGCTATTTTTTTTATTTTTTTCTCTGACATATGTGGATTTTTATTACTAATTAATTGATAAGCACGTTCAACTGCTTCATCTAATAAATCAGATAATTTTATAGTATTACCTATACGAGTTTTAAATGGTTTACCATTTTTATTTAACATCATTCCAAGTGAATGATGTTCTAAAACAACAGATTTTGGTATATAATTTGCTTTACGAGCTATACTCCAAGTTTGAAGTAAATGTTGATATTGACGTGAATCAGTATAATATATAATACGATTAGCACCTAATACTTCATAACGATATTTTATACATGCAAGATCAGTAGTAGTATATAAATAACCTCCATCTTTTTTTTGAATAATTACTCCCATTACTTTTCCATATTTATTTTTATATTCATTTAAAAATACTACAGTAGCACCATTACTTGTTACTGCTAATTTTTTATTTTTTAAATCGGAAACGATATGTGATAGCATTGAATTATATAAACTTTCTCCCATAATATCATTTTTAGTTAAACTTACATTTAAACGATTATAAATTAATTGATTTTGTATCATAGTAATATTTACAAGTTTCTTCCATATTTTCTTACAATAAGGATCTCCATTTTGTAATTTTACTACATATTTTCGTGCATGATTAGCAAAGGTATTATTTTTATCAAAGCATTTTTTAGATTGATGATAAATTTTTTCTAAATCAGATAAATGTAAATTATTAGCATATTCATTGTTTATATATTTTAAATAGGCTATTAACATACCAAATTGTGTACCCCAATCACCTATATGATTAGCACGAATAACATGATGACCTAAAAACTCTAAAACACGAACAGTAACATCACCAATAATTGTTGATCTTAAATGACCTACATGCATTTCTTTTGCAACATTTGGTCCTGAATAATCAATAACAATGATTTCTGGTTTAATTTTTTTAATACCTAATTTATAAGAAGAAAATATTTTATCAATTTGAGAACCTAACCATTTTTCATTTAAAAAAATATTAATAAAACCAGGTCCACAAATTTCTATTTTTTTTACAATTTTACCAAATGAAAGCAATGGTAAAATTTTATTAGCTAATTGATATGGTGATATTTTAAGTATTTTAGCATTTGATATGATACTATCAACTTGATAATGACCAAATTCTTTTCTTTTAGAATGACATACTCGTACTATACAATTAGTAGATAAACCTATTGTAATTAATGCTTTTTTTATTTGATTTGAAATTAGAATTTTAATATTCAATATATTACCTTTATTAAAAATATTAAATAATATATATATTATTTAATATTAATGATATGACATATATTAATTTATTTAATTAATTTTATAAAGTTAATTAATATATATTAATATATTTTAAAAATAAAATTATAATAAAATATTATTAAAATATAAAAAAAATAAAATTTTAAAAATTATTTATAAGACTTACCACAACATTGTTTAAATTTTTTTCCAGATCTACAATGACAAAGATTATTTTTATTCATTTTATGTTCTTTCATAATTAATTTTTTAGAAAAAGTAGTAAAGAATACATTATTATTATTATAGGAATTAAATGGTTTTTTAAAAACTTTAATTTCTTCTGGTGTTTCTACTTGTATTTTACTTAATGTTTTAATTACTTCATATTTTAAAGATTCTAACATAGATATAAACATATTAAAGGATTCTCTTTTATATTCTTGTTTAGGATCTTTTTGTGCATAACCACGAAGATGAATACCTTGTCGTAAATAATCCATTGCTGTTAAATGTTCTTTCCAAAGAGAATCTAAAGTTTGTAGCATAATACCTTTTTCAAAAGAACGCATTATTTTATCAGTAATTATATTTTCTTTATATAAATATTTTTTCTTAACATTTTTTAAAATATATTCTTGTAGTTTTTCTTTATCTAATTCTGGTTCTTGAGTAATCCATTTACTAATAGGTATTTCTAAATTAAAATCTTTTTTAAAATGTTTTTCTAATCCTTTTATATCCCAATCTTCTTGTAAAGATTGAGGTGTAATATAATGATTAAAAATTTTTTTAAAAACATCTATACGAATATTATTTATAGTATCACTAATATCTGATACATTAAGTAATTCATTACGTTCTGTATAAATAGCACGACGTTGATCATTAGCTACGTCATCATATTCTAATAATTGTTTTCTAATATCAAAATTTCTACTTTCTACTTTACGTTGAGCATTAGCTATAGCTTTTGTTACCCAAGGATGTTCAATTACTTCACCATTTCTCATACCTAATTTTTTCATAATATTAGATATACGATCTGATGTAAAAATGCGCATTAAAGTATCTTCCATTGATAAATAAAAACGAGATGAACCGGCATCACCTTGTCTACCAGATCGACCACGTAATTGATTATCAATTCGTCTTGATTCATGTCGTTCAGTTCCGATAATATGTAAACCACCTGATGTTAATACAGCATTATGACGTATTTTCCATGCATTTTTAATTTCATTAATTTTTTCTTTAGTTGGTTCTTTTAATTTAGCAACTTCAGACTGCCAATTTCCTCCTAATACAATATCAGTACCACGACCTGCCATATTTGTAGCAATAGTTACTGCACCACTTTGACCAGCTTGTGCTATAATTTCTGCTTCCATAGCATGAAATTTAGCATTCAGTACTTTATGATTAATACCTGCTTTATGTAATGCACGAGAAATAACTTCTGATTTTTCAATTGAAATTGTTCCAACTAAGACTGGTTCTCCATTAGAAGTTCGTTTTCGAATATCATTAATAATAGCATTAATTTTTTCAATTTCAGTTAAATACACAAGATCAGGCATATCTTTACGAATCATTAAACGATTAGTAGGAATTACTATTGTATCTAAATTATAAATAGAATTAAATTCAAAAGCTTCAGTATTTGCCGTTCCAGTCATACCTGCTAATTTTTCATAAAGACGGAAATAATTTTGAAATGTAATAGCAGCTAATGTTTGATTTTCACTTTGAATTTTTACATTTTCTTTAGCTTCAATTGCTTGATGCAATCCATCTGACCAACGCCGTCCTTTCATAATTCGACCAGTATGTTCATCAACAATAAATATTTCTCCATTTTTTACAATATAATCAATGTTACGATTAAATAACATATGAGCACGTAATGCGGAAGTAATGTGATGCATTAATATAATATTATTTTGAGAATATAAAGATTCTCCTATTTTCATAATATTATTTTTTACTAACATTTCTTCAATTAAAATTAAACCTCGTTCAGTTAAATATACTTGTCGTACTTTTTCATCTACTGAAAAATGACCTTTTCCTTTAAATGAATCAGAATCTTCTTTTTCTTGTTGAATTAATTGAGGAATTAATTTATTTATTTTAATATACATTTCAGAATTATCTTCTGATGGTCCAGAAATAATTAAAGGAGTACGTGCTTCATCAATTAATATAGAATCTACTTCATCTACTAAAGCATAATGTAATCCGCGTTGAACTCGTTCTTCGGGACTAAAAGCCATATTATCACGTAAATAATCAAAACCATATTCATTATTAGTTCCATAAGTAATATCTGCAAAATAAGCTTTACGTTTATCTGATGCTGACATACCAGGTAAATTTATTCCAATACTTAAACCTAAAAATTCAAATAATTTTCTATTATTTTCAGCATCACGTTTTGCAAGATAATCATTAACTGTAACTACATGTACACCACGACCACTTAATGCATTTAAATAAGCAGGTAAGGTAGCAGTTAAAGTTTTACCTTCACCAGTGCGCATTTCAGCAACACAACGATTATTTAGTACAATACCACCTAATAATTGTACATCAAAATGACGCATTCCAGATACACGTTTACTAGCTTCACGTACTGTAGCAAATGCTTCTGGAATTAAATTTTCTAATATTTCACCTTTTTTTAATCTTAATCGAAATTCATGAGTTTTAGTTTTAAGTTCATTATCAGATAATATTTTTATATGTGATTCTATTTGATTAATTTTATAAATAATTTTCCATATATTACGTAATATACGATCATTACGACTACCAAAAATTTTAGTTAATAATTTTAATAACATAATATTTAATATCTCTATTACAATCATTTCAAAAGAATTATTAATTTTTTTATATTTTTTATTTTATAAATAAAAGTAAATTTTAAATAAAAATTTATTATTTGAAATATACAGAAATTATTTTAAAAAAATATATATCTTATTAATATTTATTTTAATATATTAATAAATATTAATTTATATTTTTTATAAAATAAAATTTTTATTTATTTTTTTAGTTATACATTATTTATAATATAAATATAAAATATTATAAATTATTATAAATTATAGTTTATTAAAATATGTTGATATTATATAATAAGATAAAAATAAAATAGATGTTAATAATAAATTTTTATTATTTTTATAAAAAATAATAAAAATATTATTTGTTTTATAAAAAAATTTAGATAAAATTTTTAAAAATTAATATATTTAAATATGACTTATATAATCAATATTAATAATATAAAATATAATGTCTGGAGCTATAGTGGATAATAATTTAAAATTATTAAATATTTTAATTAATCATAATTCTATAAAAAAAGAAACAATATTATATAATATTCAAAAACATGCTTTAATATTAATTAAATTAAATCAAGAAATAAAAAAAATATTACCTATTAAATTACATCCTTGGTATCGTGTTATGAATTTTAGACAAAATATTTTAATATTAGAAACAGTGAATGCTAGTTGGATGATGCGATTATATTATGAAAAACCTATATTATTTTTAAAATTAAAAAAAAAATTTTACCATCATTATTATCAATAAAAATTAAAATTAATCCAAATTTAATATTACAAAAAAATAATTTTATAAAAAATATACATCAAAAAAAAAAAATATAAATTAAGTAAAAAAAGTGCTTTAATATTACAAAAATTAGCAAAAAATAGTCCCAAAAAACTAAGTCAAACGTTAAAACGATTAGCTAAATTAAGTGAAGAAGAAATTTTACCTTTATAATTTTTATGATGAATTTATAAAAATATTTTTTATATTACAATATCAGGTATTGTAAAAATTGATGATATTTCTATATCATTATAACTTGTAATATATTCCCATGATTTTTTATTAGCTAAAACAGTTTGTAATAATTTATTATTTAATGAATGTCCTGATTTATAAGCAGTAAATGCACCAATAATATTATGTCCACACATAAATAAATCACCAATAGCATCTAATAATTTATGACGTACAAATTCATCTTTAAAACGTAAACCATTTTTGTTTAAAACTTGATAATCATTTATTATAATAGAGCAATTAAAATTACCACCTAAAGCTAAACCACGAGATCGTAATTGTTTAATATCACGTAAAAAACCAAAAGTACGTGCTCTACTAATTTTTGTAATAAATGAATTTATAGAAAAATTAAAAAAATATCGTTGAGTATTTATATCTATAGCTGGATGATTAAAATCAATAGTAAAATCTAAAAAAAATCCTTTATATGGGGATAATGTTGCCCATTTATCTCCATCTTCCACTCTTACATAATCTTTAATACGTAAAAATTTTTTTGCAGATTTTAATTCTTTTATACCAGCATCCAGCAATAGAAATACAAATGGACTTGCACTACCATCCATAATAGGAATTTCTTCAGAATCAACATTAATAATAATATTATCTATACCCAATCCAGCTAATGCAGCATTTAAATGTTCTATAGTAGAAATACGTACATTATGTGCATTTATTAAACAAGTACATAAAACAGTATTAGGTATTAATTGTGTGTTAATTACAAAATTAACAGGTGGATTGAGATCAATTCGACGATAAATAATCCCAGTATCAGATTTTGCAGGAAACATTGTTAATGTAACCTTTTTCCCTGTATGTAAACCAATACCTGTTGTTTTAATGATACGTTTTAATGTTCTTTGTTTAATTATCATTTTATTTTTTTTAATATTTTACTTACGTAAAAAAGCAGGAATATCAAGATAATCCTGTTCTTTATTTTGTTGCATATTTTGATCATTCATTGTTGTATTTGTTTTTATTGCTTGTTGTAATGATGACATTTTATGTTGTTGATAATGATTATTTATGATATTTTGATTAGTTTGTTTATTAGTAACTAAAGTTATTGTAGGTCGTTTATCCATACCTATACCAGTTGCTACTACTGTAACACGTAATTCATCTTTCATTTCTGGATCTAATGAAGTACCAATTACTACAGTAGCATTATCTGAAGCAAAAGCGCGAATAGTATTACCAACAGTTTCAAATTCATCTAATCTTAAATCAAAACCAGCAGTAATATTTACTAATACACCGCGAGCACCGGATAAATCAATATCTTCTAATAATGGACTAGAAATAGCTATCTTAGCTGATTCTTCAGCACGATCTTCACCGCAAGAAATGCCAGAACCCATCATAGCATAACCCATTTCAGACATTACAGTACGTACATCAGCAAAATCTACATTCATTAAACCTGGTCTAGTAATTAATTCAGCAATTCCTTGTACTGCACCTCTTAATACATTATTTGCTGCACTAAATGCATCTAAAAGCGAGATACCTCGACCTAATACTTTTAATAATTTATCATTAGGTATAGTAATTAAAGAATCTACATATTTTGATAATTCAGCAATTCCTTGTTCAGCAAAAACCATACGTTTTTTTCCTTCAAAACTAAATGGTTTAGTTACTACAGCTACAGTAAGAATACCTAAATCTTTAGCTACTGAAGCTACTACTGGTGCTGCACCTGTACCCGTACCACCTCCCATTCCAGCTGCAATAAATACCATATCTGCACCATTTAATGCTTTATGTAAAGCCTCACGATCTTCTTCTGCTGAATTACGACCTACTTCTGGATTAGCACCTGCTCCTAAACCTTTCGTAATAGTATTACCAATCTGAATAGTTTGATTCACTTCTGTTTTACGAAGTGCTTGTGCATCTGTATTAATAGCAAAAAATTCAACACCTTCAATACGTTCTCGTACCATATACTCAACTGCATTACCCCCGCCTCCACCAACACCAATAACTTTAATTATTGCATCATTAGTTAATTCTATGGATTCTGACATAATTTTTCCTTATTTTAATTAAATATTAAAATTCTTTTTTAAACCAATTATTAATACGTTTAAACCAATTACCTACTGAAGTATATTGTTTTATTGATATGTCATTATTTAAATAATATTCTTTTCCATAATGTAAAAGACCTATTACTGTAGAATAATAAGGTTCTTGTATATAATCAATTACACTAGTTATATTAATAGGTTTTCCAATACGTACTGGAATATGAAATACTTGTTGCGCACAAGATATTAAACCATCAATTTTAGTAGCGCCACCAGTTAAAACAATACCTGCTGATAATTGATGTTTTAATCCTTGTTGTTGTAATTTCTCTTGTAATTTTAATATTTCATTATTAATAAGATGAAATAATTCTTTATATCGTGGTTCAATAACTTCAGCTAATATTTGTCTTTGTAAACTAGATGCAGGACGTCCTCTAATACTAGGTACTTCTACATTTTCATCTTTACTAATAATTGAACATAGTGCACAACCGTGTTGTACTTTAATTATTTCTGAATCAGATGGTGATATTCCAAAAGCATAAGAAATATCATTAGTTACAATATTTCCAGCATAAGGGAATACTTTAGTATAACGTAATGCATTATTAGTATATACCACCATATCCATAGTACCACCACCTATATCTACTACACAAACACCTAATTCACGTTCATCATCAGTCAATATTGCATAACTACTTGCTAAACCAGAAAAAATAAGTTGATCTACTTTTATACCACAACGTTCTACTGATTTAATAATATTTTTTGCCATATCATTATGGCAAGTAATAAGATGAACTTTGGCTTGCATACGCATACCAGATAACCCTATAGGATTTTTTATACCATTTTGATAATCAATTGTATATTCTTGAGGTATAACATGTAAAATACGATGTTCATCATGAATACGTACTGATTTCGCAGTATGTACTACGTTTTCTACATCTTCTTTAGTAACTGTTTCTTCTGAAATAGGAGCTATTCCTATTTCATTTTGACAATGAATATGTTTTCCTGATAATGAAAGATATACTGAAGATATTTGACAATCTGCCATTATTTCAGCTTGCTCAATCGAAGATTGAACACATTTTATTATTGATTCTAAATCATTAATATCACCTTTATTCATACCACGTGATTGACATTTACCTACTCCAATAATATTAATTATACCATCAAGTAAAATTTCTCCTATTATTAAAGAAACTTTTGTAGTTCCAATTTCTAATCCAACTATAAGTTTTTTATCTGTTGATTTAATCATTATTTTACTTGTGCCTGATTCTATTATTGATTATTTTTTTTGTTGAGTATCAGGTATGAATGAATGAATAAGTACTGGAACCCAAATTACTGAGGCGCCTGATTCATAACGTAAATCTATATAACTAATGCGTTTTTTTTCTATTTTTTCTTTTTGTTGTAATATAGGATAGAGATCAATAAATCGTTGTAAACGATTTATATAATTATTACGTCCTAATTCTAATTTAGCATTATTATCTAAAGTTAATTGCCAAGAATGACGTGTCCTCATTAGTACTGTTTTTAATATATAGTTTTTAGAATGTAACATATTATTCATAATACGATAACCTTCTAATACTTCTTTTTCACTACCTTTAGGACCATAAAGAAAAGGTAGTGTTTTTTTATTCACCCATGCTTTTGGTTCTTTAAAAGAAATCCCATTAATATCTATTTTATAAATATCATTCCAATACACAACAGGTGTATATTCTACTAAATGAATTTTTAATTCATTTGGCCATTTTTTACGTATACTAATATGTTTAATCCATGGTAATTTTTGAATTTGTTTTTGTATAGCATAAATATCTTGTTTCATAAATGTTAATGGTTTATTTAGTTTTAAAATTAAGTCACGAATGTCATCATTAGTAGTATAATAACGCTCTCCTGTTATGATTAATTGTAAAAATGGTTGATGATTATCATTTTTCATCCAGTTAAATATTACTAATCCGTACCATATCATTATTCCTAATATTATTAAAAATAATAAAATTCCTATTATTTGTAGTTTAATATTATAATATATTTTTTTATTAATTTTATTATTATGTATATTAAAAACAGCTTGATTCATATTATTTAATTAATAAAAAAATTTTTAATATAAGTTCTTTAAAATTTATTCCAAATTGACGTGCTGCCATAGGCATAAGACTACTACTAGTCATACCTGGAGAAGTATTTATTTCAAGTAAATAAAATTTATCATCATTATCTTTCATAATATCTACACGTCCAAATCCACGACAATCTAATGCATTATAAGCGCATAATGCTAATTTTTTTATTTCTTTTTCTTGTATTTTATTAAGACCACTTGGACAAAAATATTTAGTATCATTTGATATATATTTTGCATTATAATCATATAATACACCAGATGGTTGAATGCGAATAGATGGTAGTACTTGTTTACCTAATATTGATACAGTATATTCTGGACCACTTAAACATTTTTCTATAATAATTCTATTATCATAAGAAAAAGCTTTTATTATAGCTTTTTCAAGTATCTCATTTTTAAAAACTTTTGTTATACCAATACTAGAACCTGATTGATTAGGTTTAACAATTAATGGTAAACCAATTTTTTTAATATTGTTCAACAATATTACATTTTCTTTGTTTATAATTTGTTTTTTATTTAAACTTATATAAGGTGCTACTGGTAAACCCATAAATTTCCATAATATCTTACTTCGCCATTTATCCATACTTAATGCCGATGCCATAACACCACTACCAGTGTAAGGTATATTAAGAAATTCTAACATACCTTGTATAGTACCATCTTCACCACCTTTTCCATGTAATGCAATAAAAACTTTAGTAAATCCTTGAGTTTTTAATTGAGTTATTGGAAAATTATATGGATCAATGCCATAAGCATTTATACCAATTTCTTGTAATCCAGTTAATATAGCAGTACCAGATTTTAATGAAATTTCACGTTCAGAAGATGTACCACCTAATAATACGGCAACTTTATCATTTATAATATTTTTATTTTTTTTTTGTGGTATTAATTTCGCTAACTTTTGAGCTATTTTACTTATATTACCAGCACCTTGAATTAATAATAAATCATTTGTTTTTAATAATTTCATTAATATTTCTTGTGTATTATTAATATCAGAAATTAAAATTGGATTTAATTTACTATGTTTACGAATATTTTTACATAGTTCATAACTATTTATTCCAGAGATAGGTATTTCACCTGCATCATATATCTCTAGCATTAACAATACATCTACTTTTGATAAAGTATCAATAAATTGATAATATAAATCACGAGTACGTGTATAACGATGAGGTTGAAAAATCATAACTAAACGTTTGTTAGGCCAACAATGTCTAACTGTTTTTAACGTTACATTAATTTCAGTAGGATGATGTCCATAATCATCTATTAATATTACATTTTTTATATTATTATTTATTGAAGAAATTGAAAATTTACCAAGATAATCAAAACGTCTTGTTATACCTTGAAAATTTTTTAATGCATGTAAAATATATTTATCATGAATACCTTCTTCAGTTGCTAATATTATTGCTGCTGCTGCATTTAATGCATTATGTTTTCCTGGTATATTAATAGTTACCATAATTTGTGGTTTATTTTTTCTATGTAAAGTAAAATATCCTTGATATCCTAATTGATAATAATTTGTAATATATACATCAGAATTAGAATTAAAACCATAAGTAATTATATGACGATTAATATATGGTAATAATTCTTTTAAGACAGGATCATCAATACATATGATAGCATAACCATAAAATGGAAGATTATGTAAAAAATTTATAAAAGTTTTTTTAAGATTTTCAAAATTTTTTTTATAAGTATCCATATGATCAGCTTCAATATTGGTAACAATACTTACTATTGGTTTTAAATGTAAAAAAGATGCATCACTTTCATCAGCTTCTACAATTAAATAATTACTGGATCCTAATTTAGCATTAGTTTTAATTGATTTTATTAATCCACCGTTAATAAATGTTGGATTTAAACCAGCTTCAGTATAAATACTTGATATAATTGCTGTTGTAGTAGTTTTACCATGTGTACCAGAAATTGCAATACCATAACGAAAACGCATTAATTCTGCTAACATTTCAGCTCGATGAATGATAGGAATACATGCTTTACGAGCAGCAATAATTTCTGGATTATTATTAGGAATAGCACTAGATATTACTATTACGTTTGCATTTAAAATATTTTCTGAACAATGATTTAAATAAATTATTACTCCAATTTTACTTAATTTTTTAATTATGAAATTAGATGATAAATCAGATCCACTAATTTTATAACCTTCATTAACTAATATTTCAGCTATACCACCCATTCCAACACCTCCAATACCAATAAAATGTATATGTTTAATATTTCGCATTTTAGGTATTAAAATATGTATTTTTTTTAATGGTTTTATATTCATTATTTCCTCTAATCCATATATGGTTTTAGAGCTTTATTTATATATTAAATATTAATTAAATATATTAATATTTTAATATTTTATTTTGCAGCTTGTATTAATTCTTTTATAATATGTAATGTAGAATTTGATTTAGTTATTAAATATGATTTTTTAGCCATATCTAATAAAATTGGACGTTTCCAATTTTTTAATAATTTACATACTATATTAGCTTTAAATTTTGATTGTTCTATAATTTTAGCTACACCAGCTTTTTCTAATGGTAAAGCATTCCAATATTGTTGACGATCTTTATGTTGAAATGGTACAAAAATTGCTGGTAAACCTACTGCAGTAATTTCACTAACAGTAAGTGCACCAGATCTACAAATTACTATATCTGCCCAAGTATAAGCAGAAGCTATATCATCAATAAATTCAGTGACTTTATGTTGTTTTTGTCCTATTTTTTTATATTCAAATAATATTTTTGTCAACGAACCTTGACCTACTTGATGCCAAAGTGTAATAGTATTACCTAAATATTTTGCAATTTTAACAACTTCTTGATTTAATATTTGAGCTCCTTGACTACCACCCATTACAAGAATACGAATTGGTCCAGTTCGTCCTGAAAAACGTTCATTAGGTGTTTTAAGAGATAAAATATCATCACGTAATGGATTTCCTACTACTTTCGCATTTGAAAAAGCACCAGGAAAAGCTTGTAATATTGTTTTAGCAAAATAAGATAGACATTTGTTTGTAAAACCAGCAACACTATTTTGTTCATGTAATACAATTGGAATTCCACAAAGCCATGCTGCTAATCCACTAGGACCAGAAACATATCCTCCCATACAAAGTACTACATTTGGTTGAAATTGATTTATAATTAATTTAGCTTGTTTAATAGCTTTATAAATATTAAATAATGTATATAATTTATGTTTTATTTTTTTTCCACGTAAACTAGAAATATTAATAAAACTAATTTTAATACCATTTTTTGGTACTAAATCCGCTTCTATTCTATCTATAGTACCAATCCATCGTATGTTCCAATTTTTTTTTATTAAATAATGTGCTATTACTATTCCTGGAAAAATATGTCCACCAGTTCCTCCAGCCATTATCATTAAACGTTTTGTAGATTTTTTATTCATTTTTTTTCTTTATAAATGCTTGTACTTTTGTAATACGAGTCTCATAATCAATACGTAATAATAATACAATAGCTGTTAACATAACAACAAAACTTGAACCACCATAACTAATTAATGGTAATGTTAACCCTTTAGTAGGTAATAAACCACCTACAGCACCTACATTAATAAGTGTTTGTAAACTAAACCATATACCAATAGAACAAGCTAAAAAACCAGAAAATTTTTGATTAATTAATAAAGCGTAATAACCAATAGACATTGCACGAAAAGCAATAAAAAATATCATCCATAATATAAAAAATACACCAATATAACCTAATTCTTCACCTATAATTGAAAAAATAAAATCAGTATGTGCTTCTGGTAAATATTCTAATTTTTGTATTGAATTACCTAATCCTTCTCCTAATAATTTACCACGACCAAATGCCATTAATGATTGAGTTAATTGATATCCACTACCAAATTTATTTATCCAAGGATTCCAAAAAGAAATTACTCGTTGAATACGATAAGGTTCTTTTATAATTAATAATATTACACTAAATAAACCTAAACTAATAATTGATAAAAATTGCCATATTTTTACTCCTGCTAAAAACAAAATAGCTAATGTAGTAATAAATAATACTATTACAGTTCCAAGATCAGGTTGTATTAATAATAAAATTGATAAAATTAACATTACTCCAATAGGTTTTAAAAAATCCCAAAAATTATGACGTATTTCTTTAATTTTACGTGCTAAATAATTTGATAAATAACAAAATAAAGAAAGTTTAGATAACTCACTTGGTTGAATATGTAATGAGCCTAATATAATCCAACGTGACGCTCCATTTGTATAATTACTAATTATTAATACAAATATTAGCATAATTATTGATATAAAAATCATTATATTACTATAATTTTGCCATATTATCATTGGAATTTGTAATGTTATTATAGATAAAAAAAAAGCTAAAATAAGATATAATATATTACGTTTAGTAAATAAAAAAGGATCACCTGTTAAATGTTCACTAATCGGCATTGAAGCTGATGTTATCATTATCAAACCAATAATTATTAATCCAATTGTTAACCATAATAATGTATTATCATATATTGAATATATAGAATTTTCATGTAAGTTTATTATATAATTTTTTATCCATATTTTAAATTTAAAACTAAAAAATTTTAGTTTCATTTACTAAATTCCTTAGCCATATAAGTAAAACTATCACCACGCATTTCAAAATTTTTAAATTGATCAAAACTAGCACAAGCTGGTGATAATAATACTATATCTCCAGGTTTAACTCGAGAAATAATAATATGTATTGATTGTTCTAAAGTTTCTGTTAAAATAGTTGTTTTTGGAACTAATTTTGATAAATATGGACCATCAAAACCAAAGCAATATATACGTATATTATTTTTTGTTAAATATGGTATCAATGAAGAAAAATCTGCAGATTTTCTATCACCTCCTAATAAAAGATGTATTATACCTTTTATTTTTAAATTATTTAGTGCTGCTTTAGTACTACTAATATTAGTAGATTTAGAATCATTAATCCAACGTATATTATTATGTTCCCATACTTGTTGAAAACGATGTGGTAAACCAGTAAACTTACTAAGTGCTTTTAGACTAAATATACGAGGAATTTTAGCTGCATCAGCTAATGCTAATGCTGCTAAAGCATTAATATAATTATGATAACCAAATAATTTTAATTTATTAGTATTTAATATTTTTTTATTATATATTTTTAACCAAATATTATTTTTTTTACAACTTAAATTATAATCACTTGTATTAATACCAAAACTAACACAATGTATTTTTTTATTAAAAATAGGAAAAGTTAATTTATCATTAGCATTAATTACACATATATTTGCATTTTTATAAATTCGCAATTTAGCATTACGATATTGTTTTAAACCTAGAGGATAACGATCTGTATGATCTTCAGTAATATTTAATATTGTAGCTATAGCTTTTAAACTATAAGTAGTTTCAAGTTGAAAACTTGATAATTCAATAACATAAAGTTGATATTTTTTATTTAATAATTTTAATGCAGGTAAACCAATATTTCCACCAATACCTACTGATAATTTAGCAGCTTTTGCCATTTCTCCTACTAATGTAGTTACAGTACTTTTACCATTAGTTCCTGTAATAGCTATAATAGGAGATTTCGCTTCTCTACAAAATAATTCAATCTCACTAATAATTTCTATACCATTTTTTATTGCTTTTTGTAATATTGGTATAGTTAGTGTAATACTTGGACTAACAATAATTAAATTTGCTTTAAGTATCCATTCTTCATTTAAACTACCTAAATGATATTCTAAATTTTTTGGTAATATATTTATTATTTTTGGTGAAATTCGAGTATCCATAACACGTGGCATTATACCTCGTGTTATAAAAAAATCAATACAAGCCATTCCAGTAAGTCCTAATCCAATAATAACAATATTTTTATCTTGATAATTTTCCATAATTATCATGCCTTAAATATAATTAAACCAATTAATACAAATATTAATGAAATAATCCAAAAACGTACTACTATACGTGGTTCTGGCCAATTTTTCAATTCATAATGATGATGAATCGGTGCCATACGAAAAATACGTTGACCACGTAATTTAAAAAAACTTACTTGAAAAATAACTGATAACGCTTCAAGTACAAAAATACCACCCATTATTATTAATAATAATTCTTGTCGTAATAATACAGCAATAGTTCCTAATATCCCACCTAATGAAAGTGAACCAACATCTCCCATAAATATTTGTGCTGGATAAGTATTAAACCATAAAAAACCTAGACCAGCTCCAATAATAGAAGTACACACAATAACTAATTCACTAGCATAATAAAAGTAAGGAACATGTAAATAATTAGAAAAATCTATATTACTTACTTCCCAAGCTATTAATGAAAATCCAGCTGATATAAATACAATAGGCATAATAACTAAACCATCTAATCCATCAGTAATATTTACTGCATTACTAGTACTAACAATTACTAAATATGTTAATAATATATAAAAAATACCTAATGAAGGCATAATATCTTTAAAAAATGGTATTACTAATTTAGTAGCTTCTGTTTCTTTTCCTATTATATACATAATAATAGAAGTAATTAATGCTATTGTTGATTGCCAAAAATATTTCCAAAATACTGAAATACCTTTCGAATTTTTTTTTATTATTTTACGATAATCATCAATAAATCCTATCATTCCATAACTTATTAATACTAATAATATACACCAAATATATGGATTAGATAAATAAGTCCATATAAGTATTGAAATAGTTATAGAAATTAAAATTATAATACCTCCCATAGTTGGTGTTCCATTTTTTTTTAAATGTGATTTTGGACCATTAATTCGTATAACTTGACTAAAAGATATTTTTTGTAAATATTTTATTATTCCTGGTCCTATCCATAACGAAATGAATAATGCAGTAAATAAACTATTAATTGATCGAAAAATCAAATTAAAAAAAATATAAAAATTTGCAGAATATTTAATTAAATATTCTGCTAACCAAATTAACATAATACTTGCTCCTGTAATGCAGAAACTATTTGTTCCATCTTAGATAGACGTGAACCTTTTATTAATATAGTAATTATATTATGTTTTATTAGTAATTCTTTTATACGTATAATTGCAGTTTTTTTATTTTTATAATGTTCCCCATGAATACATTCTGTACTTAATATACTGCTGAAATTACCAACACTAATTATTTTTTCAATATTTGATGAACTAATAATTTTACCTATTTGACGATGATATATTTCGGTATATTCTCCTAATTCCATCATATCACCGACTACCATGATTTTATATCCAGGCATATCAGATAGAACTTTAATAGCAGCAATCATTGACCCAATATTAGCATTATAAGTATCATCTAATAATAATTTATTTGTTGCTAAAATAATTGGAAATATTCTACCAGATAATGCACGAATATTTTTTAAACCTTTTTTAACTGCTTCAAGAGAAGCACCTACTGATACAGCTAAAGCTGTTGCTGCTAAAGCATTTTCTATATTATGATAACCTAATAATGGTAATTTAATATTTATAAAACCAAATGGACTATATAATTTAAATTGTGTTCCATTATTATTAATTTTTATATTTTTAGCAAAAAACTCTACTTTTTTTACAGATTTTAATGAAAAACGCCATATAATTTTATTATTTAATATATCTTTCCATTGATTCCAATTATTATTGTCATAATTAATAATTGCTATTCCATTATTTAACAAACCAGTAAAAATTTCAGATTTCGCTTGAGCTATATGTAATATAGAACCAAAACCTTCTATATGAGAAGCTGATAAATTATTTATTAAAGCAGAAACAGGACGTGTTAATTTACTAGTATAAGCAATTTCACCAATATGATTACCACCTAATTCAATTACAGCAAAATCATGTTTCATTTGTAATTGTAAAAGTGTTAATGATACACCAATATTATTATTATAATTACCATGAGTATACAGAACTGTTCCACATTGTTTAAGAATAGCAGCAGTCATTTCTTTTACTGATGTTTTTCCTGAAGAACCTGTTATTGCTACAACACGAGTTTTTACTTGTTGACGAACCCAAGCAGCAAGTGTTTCTAATGCTAAAGTAGTATTTTGTACTATTAATTGTGGTACATTTAATGTTAATTTTCTATTTACTAGATATGCACTAGCTGTTTTAGCTTCTTTTATAAAATCATGTGCGTCAAAATTTTTACCTTTTAATGCTATAAATAAGCAATTTTCTACTATATTACGAGTATCTGTTGTAATATTAATAATTTGATTGTTAGCACCAACTAATTTAGCGTTTAATATTTTTTTAAGTTTTTCAAGAGAAACTGGTATCATGTTAACCTTTATAATAATTTAGAAACTGTAGTACGATCTGAATATTTAAAATAACAATTACCTATTAACTGATAAGATTCATGACCTTTTCCTGCTATAAGAATAAAATCTTTTTCTTGTGCTTTAGTAATTGCATAATTTATTGCTTTTATTCTATTAGGTATAATAAATACATATTTAGAAATATGTAATCCTGACAGAATATCATTAATAATATTTTTTGATTTTTCAGTACGAGGATTATCATCAGTAATAATTATTAAATCAGAATATTTTTCAGCAATAGAACCCATTAATGGTCTTTTATATTTGTCACGATCTCCACCACAACCAAATATGCACCATAATCGTCCTTTACAATATATTCTTATTGTTTTAAGAACATTTTTTAATGCATCTGGTGTATGAGCGTAATCTACAATTATTGTTGGTTTTTTTATTTTTTTAAAAATCTCCATTCGACCACATATTGGTTTTAAAAGATGAGAAGTTTTTATTAATTGATCTAATGGATAACCTAATGTTAATAATGTTGCTAATGCTAATAATAAATTATTAACATTAAAATCCCCTATTAATGGACTAATAATTTTTCCATCACCCCAATTGGAAGTAAAATTTAAAGTAGTATAATTTTTATAAAAATTAATTTTAGTACTTTTTAGATAACGATCATTATAATTTACTAAAGAATTATTTTTTGTAGTAACTGCTACAGAATTAGTTAATTTATTTAACCATTTTTGACCTATTGGATCGTCAGCATTAATAATTATTTTTTTTATATGATATTCATTAAATAATTTCCATTTAGCAGCTTCATAATTATTCATGTTACCATGATAATCAAGATGATCATGACTTAAATTAGTAAAAATAGCCGCAGAAAATGGTAATCCCGCTACTCTATATTGTATTAATCCATGTGATGAAACTTCTATAGCTATAAAAGTTGCACCTTTTTTATTTAAATTATGCAATTGATATTGAAGATCTACTGCTGATTCAGTAGTATTTTTATTAGGATAATAACAATTTAATAAACCATTACCCATAGTACCCATCACAGCACTTTTTTCACCTAATAATTGACTCCACTGTGCTAATAACTGTGTGATAGTAGTTTTTCCATTAGTTCCAGTTACACTAATAAGACGTGGATATTTATGTGATTGAAAATAAAAACGTCCAGCTAATTTAGAAAGATTTTTTTTTAAGTTACTTAAATAAATAATTGGTATACTATGTACCATAGAAATAGTACCATGTTTGGTATTATTACTAGTTTCTGAAATGATTGCAGAAACACCTTTATTAATAGCCTCTGAAATATAAAAACGTCCATCTGTATGGTGACCTTTCACTGCAATGAAAATATCTCCAATAGAAGCAATACGACTGTCTGATATCATTTCATTTAAAATAAAATTTGGTGCGGATGGAACCCAAGGAGAAAGTAAATCACGTAAATTACGATTTTTCACTTTAGTAGGTACCTTTATAATTTATTAATTTAAAGTATTTATAGATAATGCATCTGGTTTAATATTCATTATACGCAATACATTACTCATTATAACACTAAAAACTGGTGCAGAAATTACTCCTCCGTAATACTTTTTACCTCGCGGATCATTAATAACTATTACTAAAGCAAATCGTGGTTGACTTGCTGGTGCAACTCCCGCAGTATAAGCAATATAATGACTAATATATTTACCATTAATTCCAACTTTTTTAGCTGTACCAGTTTTAATAGCAATACGATATCCTTTTATAGCAGCTTTTACACCACTACCACCGGGTAAAGCTACACTTTCCATCATATGTATTACAGTACGTACTAAGGATTCAGGAAAAATACGTTTCCCAGAAATTGGAGAATTAACTTTAATAATAGATAAAGGACGATATATACCTAAACTTCCTATTGTTGCATAAACTCGTGCTAATTGTAATGGTGTTACCATTAATCCATAACCAAAAGAAAAAGTAGCTTTCTCTATATCAGACAATTTTTGTTTTTTAGGAAAAATACCATTACTTTCTCCAATTAATCCTAAATTAGTTGCTTTTCCTAATCCAAAACATGAATAAGTATCTATTAATATTGAAGATGGCATGGCTAATGCTAGTTTAGAGACACCAACATTACTTGATTTTTGTAATATTCCAGTTATAGATAATTCTGAATAACGTGTTACATCTTTGATATTATGACCTTGAATATAATATGGAAGAGTATTTATTAGAGTATTTTCTTTTATTATTCCATATTTTAAAGCCGACATAATAACCATAGGTTTTACAGTAGAACCTGGTTCAAAAATATCTGTAATTGCACGATTACGCATACTACTTTTTTGTATATGATTTTTATTATTTGGATTATAAGATGGACTATTAGCCATAGCTAATATTTCACCTGTATGAACATCAATTAATATAGCAGTTCCTGATTCTGCTTTATTATAAATTACTGCATTATGTAATTCACGATATACTAATGCTTGTAAACGGTCATCAATACTTAAAATTAAATTATGTGCTATTTGACTATCTACAGAAGAAATATCTTCAATTATTCTTCCATAACGGTCTTTACGTACAATTCTTTTTCCAGGTTGTCCTGTTAACCAAGAATCAAAACTTTTTTCAATACCTTCAATACCCTTACCATCAATGTTAGTTATACCAATAAGATGTGCAGTTACTTGTCCTGATGGATAGTATCGTCGTGATTCTTTACTAAGATAAATTCCTGGTAAATTTAATTTATTAATATAATTACTAATTTCTGGATTAACTTGGCGTGCTAAATAAATAAAATTTCCTCTAATTTTTGTATTAATACGATTTAATAATTTATCAAATGAAATATTTAATGTATCTGATAATGCTTTCCATCGAACATCTAAAGTAATATTATTTTTTATATTTAACTCTTTTGGATTTATCCAAATAGCATTAACTGGAACACTTACTGCTAATGGATGACCAAATCGATCACTAACTATACCACGTGTAGTAGGTATAGATTGTATTCTCATTGAACGTAAATTACCTTCTTTTACTAATAAATCTGAATTAATAATTTGTAAATAAGCTATACGTAATATTAATCCCATAAATGTTAATAAAATACCAATATATAAAAATGAAAAACGCCAACTAATAAAGTTAACCTTATTTTTAGGATATTTTAAATAATTAATATGTTCATTTTTCATATATATCCTTATATTCTTAATATCTAAATTTAAATTTTATGGTATTAAAATAATATTTTCCTTTTGTGGATCAATATGTTGCATATGTAATTTTTTAATAGCAATGCGTTCAATTCGACTATGATCTCCTAGAGCATTTTCTTCTAAAGTTAAATTACGCCATTCAATATCTAATATTTCTCGTTCTAACATTAATTGTTCACGTTTCATAGTGAGTAAACGAGTATTATGTACAATAGTTACTACTAGTATTCCAGAAAATAATAAAAATATTAATAAAATTATTGGAATTTTATAATTTTGTAATAAATCATGATAAATTAATTTTACTAAATTATAACGTTGTTTATTGATCACATTAATATTCTCTGTGCAATACGAAGAATTGAACTACGTGAACGCGGATTTTGTACTATTTCATTTTTTGAAGGTCTTATTTTTTGTATTTTTTTTAATGTACATTTATTTAAATGATATATTTGTTTTTCTGTTAAAGGCAAATTTGGTGGAATTTGTATTCCATAACTATTATTATGAATAAAGTGTTTTATAATACGATCTTCTAAAGAATGAAAACTAATAATTGATAAACGACCATTTGGAGCTAATATATTTATAGTAGAATTTAATGCTTTTTTAATTTCTTCTAATTCATTATTTATATAAATACGAATTGCTTGAAAACTTCGTGTTGCTGGATGTTTATTTTTTTTAGATATTAAATTAATATTTTTAATTATATCAACTAATTGTTTTGTACGTGTGATTGGTTTTATACGATTTTGTTTTACTATACAATGTGCAATACGTTTTGCATATTTTTCTTCACCAAAATTTTTTAATACCATAATTATATCATTAATTTTTGCTTTCATTAACCATTTGTTAGCAGAAATTCCAGTAGTGTAATCCATACGCATATCTAATGGTCCATCTCTCATAAAAGAAAAACCACGTTCTGAGTTATCTAATTGTAAAGATGACATACCTAAATCGAATAAAATTCCATTAATTTTTCCTGTTAAATTATATTTAGATACATAATCTGATAATAATGAAAATGGACTATGTATAATAATAATACGAGTATCATTAATAGATTCTGCTATTTTAATTGCTTGAGGATCACGATCAATTATTAATAAACGTCCTTTTTTTCCTAATTTAGATAAAATTAAACGAGAATGACCACCATGTCCAAAAGTACTATCAATATATATACCATCACTCTTAATATTAAGAGCATTTACCGCTTCATGTAGTAATACAGTATTGTGTGGATATTTTTTTAACATATTTATATAAAAATAAAATTTTTAGTATTTAATTAATATTTTAATAAATTTATTTAATATTAAAAATATTTAAATGTTTTATATTAAATTTATTTATATTAATATTAAATATAGTAATTGATTGAATTAATAATAATATATTAATATTTTTATAAAAAAATATATTATTATTTAAGATATAAATTATAATATTTTAAATATGTATTTAAATAAAAAAATAAAATTATTTAAATTTTAAAATAAATATAAAAATGTAATTTTATATTATATTTAATTTATAAAATATATTAGAATATTAAATTAATTAATCATATATATTTATTAAATAAAAATAAATTAATAAATAAATATAAAATTCATTAAAAAATAAAATAATCTTTTAACCTAATAATAATATATTCTTTATAAAATAAAAAAATTATAGAAAAGATATAATTAATATATTTCTTTTTAAATTAGTTAAAATATTTCATTATATTATAATTATTAAATATATAATTTTATTTTTTGTTAAATTTTATTATTAATAATTTATTTAAATTTAAATTATTTTTAATAAAATTAATATAATTAATTGTTTTGATAATAAAAAATATAATTTTAAAATTATCATAATTTACATTATTTATAGAAACTAAAAATTATTTATAATAAATTTAATTTTAAATTATTTAATAAAAATAAATAATTATAATTTTTTTTTCAATTAATTATAAATGTTATGTTATTTCAAATTAATCTATATACTATTTATTTTTTATATAATATTTAAAAATTTAATAAAAAATTAATTTATCAATAAATAATGAAGATATAATATTAAAAATAGAAGATAATTATGTTATAATTCATTACATAATATTAGATTAGGTGAATTAGTAATAAATAATACCTATATTTAATATAGATAATTATATTATAAATGTTATTTAAAAAAATAAAAATATTATAAATATAAGAGATAATTTTTAGATAAAATTATTTATTTTATAAAATGTAATAAAAAATAAAGTATATTTATATAAAAAATAAAGTATATTTATATATTATTTTATATAAAAATAAAAAAATAAAATAATTTATTAAATATATTAGTTTAAAATATTACATAATTAAAATAATTACTAATAATAAAATAAAAAAATAGAAATTATTAGAATTTTAAGTTTTAATATAAAATTAATTAATGATATAAAAATTAAATTTAAAAATAATAAAAAATATTAAAAATATTATTAGTAATTTACTTTTAATAGTTTTAATTTTTTTAATAATAACACTATTATTATAGTATTTATTATTTTTAATAATGTAAATAATATTAATATATTTTTAAAATAAAAATATATAAAGATTTTAATACTGATGATATTATGTGTTATAAAAAATTATTAGTTTTATTAATAAATAATTTTAGTACTTTTGTTATAAATATTTTATTTTTAGTAATATAAAATTACGAATGTAAATTAATTATTGGAAAAAAATTAAATAAATATATAATATGATTATATCATTTATTTAACTATATTTATAATAAAACATTTTTACTTTAATAGTTATTTTTAAGATATATATAATATTTCATAAAAAAAATATTACATTGAAAATAATAATATTTAATATAAAGAAATTATTTTAAATATTTTTATATTCAAATAATAAATTTAATAAAAATTATTGAAATTCTTAAAAATAATTCTATATCCTAAGATAATATTAAAAAATAATTATAAAAACAAACAATATAAAAATATATTTATTTTATTTAAAAAATATCAAAAATTAATCTCTAAAAGTTCTAAATTTAAATATTTTATAAAAATATTTATTATTAATAATATAATAAAAATATAATTATATATTAGTTAATATAAAATATATTAAAAAATAAAAATATTTTAATAAATTAATTTACTGCATTTCAATGATCATTTATTGTATTCTTAAAAAAAATCAGTAAAATTATTCAATAATTTTTTATTTCTTTAAAATATTTAATTTTTATTTAGATAAAATTATTAATATTGTATTATATTTTATATATTTAAAAAAAATAATAAATTAATAATAATTATTTAATAAATTAATTATAAATTATTTTATTAAAAAAACATTTTTGTATATTATAATGTATATTTTTTAAAATTTATAATATATTTTATATTATATTTTATATTTTTAATATATTTTTAATAAATATCATTTAAAATATAATAAATATTTATATTTTATAAAATAATTAATATAATATATATAAAAATTCATGAGGAAAAATTTATTTTATGATACGTATAGTTCTTTTTTTACTTACAAATCTAGCAGTAATGTTAGTTTTTGGATTAGTTCTTAGTTTAACTGGTATTCGTTCAAGTAGTATTCTAGGTTTAATGATTATGGCTGGTTTGTTTGGATTTGGTGGTTCTTTTATTTCTTTATTAATATCAAAATGGATGGCTTTACGTTCTGTAGGAGGAGAAATAATTAAACACCCATGTAATGAAACTAATACATGGTTATTAGAAACAGTACAACGTCAATCAAAACAAGTTGGTATTAAAACACCTGAAGTAGCTATATATCACGCTCTTGATATTAATGCTTTTGCTACAGGAGCTCGTCGAAATTCTTCATTAATTGCTGTTAGTACTGGATTATTACAAGATATGAGTCGTGATGAAGCAGAAGCAGTAATTGCACATGAAATTAGTCATATTGCTAATGGTGATATGGTAACTATGACATTAATTCAAGGTATCGTGAATACTTTTGTAATTTTTTTATCACGTTTAATAGCGCAAATAGGTGCTGGGTTTTTAGGTCATCGTGATGATGATGAAGAAGAAAATCATGGTAATTCTATGATTTATTTTATATTATCAATGGTATTAGAATTAATTTTTGGTATATTAGCTAGTATAATTACTATGTGGTTTTCACGTCATCGTGAATTTTATGCTGATGCAGGATCTACAAAATTAGTAGGTCGTGATAAAATGATTGCTGCATTACAACGATTAAAAACTAGTTATGAACCACAAGAAACTGGTAGTTTAATGGCATTATGTATTAATGGTAAATCTAAATTCTTTATGGAATTACTTATGTCACATCCCCCATTAGATAAACGTATTGAAGCATTACGAACTGGTCAATATTTAAATTAAATTTATTATAATATTTTATTTATTAAATTACTTAATTTATTTAATAAAATTTTAAAATATATTATTTATGTAAAAATAAATTATTTTAATTTAATATTAATAATATAATAAAATATTTTATTATATTATTTTAGTAATATACAATAAATATAATAATAAACCATATATAATTAATTATTATATGGTTTATTATTATATTATTTATTATTAAATATCATCATCAATAATATAATATTATATTAAAAATTAACATTAAATATATAAATAACTTTAACAGTATAAAATATTAATTTATATTAAATAAATATTTTATTTATTATATTTATGATATAATATAAAAATTAATATAATAATTTATATTATATAAATAATAATATATTATTATATTAATAATTTTTAAAATAATAATTTTATATAAATAAATAAATTAAAATCAATAAATAAAATAATTATTAATATTTATTATAATTTAATATTAAAATTTTAATAAATTTTAATAAAATAATATTTAATAATTATTATATTATATATTTATAATAATAAGTAAATTTTATTTTAGGTATTATAATGAATGAATATTTATTTGTATTATTTAATGCAATATTTGTTAATAATTTTGTTTTAGTAAAATTTCTTGGTTTATGTCCATTTATTGGAGTTTCGAATAAAATAGAAAATGCTGTTGGTATGGGAATAGCTACTACTTTTGTTATGACTATATCATCTGTTATTTCTTGGATAATAAATACTTATATACTTATCCCATTAGAATTAACATATTTACAAATATTATCATTTATTTTAATAATTTCAGTAGTAGTACAATTTACTGAAATGGTAGTACATAAAATCAGTCCAATATTATATCGTATTCTTGGAATTTTTTTACCATTAATTACTACAAATTGTGCAGTACTAGGTGTAGTATTATTAAATATTCAATTAAATTATAATTTTTTATATTCTATAATATATGGATTTAGTTCAGCTTTAGGATTTTCTTTAGTTATAGTGTTATTTTCTGGTATTCGTGAACGTCTTATTTCTGCTGATATACCAAAACCGTTTCGTGGTTCTTCAATTATATTAATTACTGCTGGATTAATGTCATTATCTTTTATGGGATTTAATGGATTGGTAAAAGTTTAATGAATACATTATTAATTGCAATTTTAATTTTAAGTATTTTTGGTTTTTTGTTTGGTTTAATATTAGGATATGCTGCATGGAAATTTAAGGTAATAGAAGATCCAATATCTGAAAAAATTGATGATATTTTACCACAAAGTCAATGTGGTCAATGTGGTTATTTAGGTTGTCGTCCTTATGCAAATGCAATAAGCAAAGGAGAAGCAATTAATAAATGTATTCCTGGTAGTACACAAGTAATGTTAAAATTAGCTACATTACTTAATATAACACCACAACCGTTAAATAATAAAATATCTTCTAATATGGAATCTCATATTGCTTACATTAATGAAATAAATTGTATTGGTTGTACAAAATGTATTCATATTTGTCCAGTAGATGCAATTGTAGGTGCTCCTAAAAAAATGCACACAGTTATTTCTGATCTTTGTACTGGTTGTGATTTATGTATTAAAATATGCCCTACTAATTGTATTAAAATTAAACAAATGAAAAATATTCATACTAATTGGAATTTAGATAAAAATATTATTCCAGTAGAATTTATTAATACGGAAAAATATGTTTAATTTTTTTAATACTTTTACAAAAAATAAAATTTGGAATTTTAAAGGTGGAATTCATCCACCAGAAATGAAAATTCAATCTTATAATATACCTTTACGAAGAATACCACTTCCAAAAATTTTTATTGTTCCATTACAACAACATTTAGGATTAAAAGGAGATCCTTGTATATCTGTAGGTGATAAAGTATTAAAAGGTCAAGCTTTATCTTTAGGAAAAAAATTTATAGTTCCTATACATTCACCTACTTCTGGTATTATTCATTCTATTCAACCGCATTTAATTGCTAGCTCTTCTAAAACAAAAGAATTATGTATAATTATTAAATCTGATGGAAAAGATAATTGGTGTAATCTTCATCCTATATTAGATTATTATAAATTATCAGAAATTAAATTATTAAATTATATCCAACAATCTGGAATTGTTGGTCTTGGTGGTGCTGGATTTCCTACTGCTAAAAAAATAAAAAATGGTTTAAATATTGTAAATACTCTTATTATTAATGCAGCTGAGTGTGAACCTTATCTTACTTCTTCAGATCGTTTAATTCAAGAACATTCTGATGAAATCATTATAGGTATACAAATTTTACAATACTTATTAAAACCAAAAATTACTTTGATTGGTATTGAAGATAATAAATCTCAAGCTATTTTAGCACTTAAAAAATCATTATATGGAAAAAAAAATATTTTTCTTAGAATTATTCCAACAAAATATCCATCTGGTAGTTCTAAACAATTAATAAAAATATTGACTGGAAAAGAAGTACCACATGGAAAACATTCTTCTATAATTGGAATTTTAATGCAGAATATTGCTACTATTTTCGCTATTAAACGTGCAGTAATTAATGGTGAACCATTAATTGAACGTGTAATTACTTTTGCAGGAAAAGCCTTGAGTAAACCTGGTAATTTATGGGTTCGTATTGGTACATCAATAAAATATTTATTAAATTTTGTTGGTTTTAAACCACAAAAAAAACCTATGATTATTATAGGTGGTTCATTAATGGGATATACTATTTCTAATCTTAATGTACCAATAATTAAAATTAATAATTGTATTATAGCTCCATTACTACAAGAATTAATTCCATCATTTCAAAAACTTACCCCATTAATTTCTGAACGTGCTTGCATTCGTTGTGGATTATGTACTAAAGTTTGTCCTATAAGACTTTTACCACATCAACTTTATTGGTATAGTCGTTCAAAAAATCATGAAAAATTACGTAAATATCATCTTTTTGATTGTATTGAATGTGGTGCTTGTTCTTTTGTATGTCCTAGCAATATACCATTAGTACAATATTATCGTCAAGAAAAAATTGAAATTAAAATCATAGATCAAAATAAAAAACGTACTTTAGAATCTAAAGAACGTTATAAATTTAAATTATTACGTTTAGAACATAATAAAAAAAAACGTAAAAATCATTATGAAAATTAATTATTAAGATATTTTATTATAATAAAATATTATATAAATTATATTTATTATAAATTTATAAAAAATAAATATAAAATATATTAAAATATAATACTATTATTAATTATAAAATAAAACACTTTAAATATTTTTAAATTAAATTAATAAATTATAATTTTATTATATAATAATGTTTTAATATTTATAATTTTATTATTTTTTTAAAAAAATTATACTTTTAATTTTTAATAAAAGGTTTTTATTTTATGAATGATCAATCAACACTATCTATAGTAGATAAAGATTTATATATTGCTAGTTTACCTTTTAGTAATGCTTCAAAAAATACTAGTCGTATTATGTTATTGGTTATTTTTTTTTGTATTCCTGGAATTATGGTACAAATAAAATATTTTGGTTATGGTACACTTATTCAAATTATATTAGCAATAATATCCGCTGTATTATCAGAATCTATTATTTTAAAATTACGTAAATTACCTATAATTTTTCATTTGTCAGATAATTCAGCAATACTCACTGCTATTTTATTAGCTATTAGTATACCACCACTAGCTCCTTGGTGGGTAATTATTATTGGGACTATTTTTTCTATTATTATTGCTAAACAAATATATGGAGGATTAGGACAAAATTTATTTAATCCAGCAATGGTAGGTTATGTAGTATTATTAATTTCTTTTCCAGTACAAATGACTCATTGGTCATTACCAAATGAATTATCTTCTATAAAATTTTCATTTCAAGATACTTTATTAAGTATTTTTATTGAAAATTTTAATAAAAATATTGGAACTGATATTATAAATTCAATATCTGATATTATTACACAAGCTACACCACTTGATACATTTAAAACTGATTTACATAGTGGTTATAATATTCATAAAATTTTAAAAGAACCAATATTAACTGGTACATTAGCAGGAGTTGGGTGGGAATGGATAAATGTTAGTTTTTTGATTGGAGGTTTTCTGATGATTATATATCGTTTAATTTATTGGCAAATTCCAGTTAGTATTTTAATAACAATTATTTTTTGTAGTAGTATAGCTTGGGGTTTAGATCCAAATCATCAGGCATCACCTTTAATTCATCTTTTTTCTGGTGCTACTATGCTTGGAGCATTTTTTATTGCTACTGACCCAATTAGTGCTGCAACTACACCATATGGACGTATAATTTATGGTATATTAATTGGTATGTTAATTTGGTTAATTCGTGTTTATGGTGGTTATTCAGATGGTGTAGCTTTTGCGGTACTATTAGCTAATATTGCAGTACCATTAATAGATCATTATACACAACCCAATGTATATGGTTATTAATAAGAGATTATAAAATGTTAGAATTAATGAAAAAACATAGTACTACATTAGCAATTTTTGCTGCAATTACTACAGGTTTAACCACTTTAGTAAATAACATAACACAAAAAACTATTAAAAATCAATTAGAACAAGAACAAAAAGAATTATTGAATCAAATTATATCACCTGATAATTATGATAATAATATACAAAATGAATGTTTTTTATTAAATGATTCAAAATTAGATAATAATATTCATCATTTATATTTAGCACGAAAAAAAGGTAAATTAAGTGCTGTAATACTAGAAACAACTGCACCTGATGGTTATTCTGGTACAATTAAATTATTAGTAGGTGCTGATTTGAATGGTATAATACTTGGAAGTAGAGTTATTGAACATCATGAAACACCAGGTTTAGGAGACAAAATTGAATTACGTATATCAAATTGGATTACATTATTTAATGGTAAGAAAGTTAATAATTTAGAAGATAAACAATGGGCAGTTAAAAAAGATGGAGGTATTTTTGATCAATTTACTGGTGCAACAATCACTCCCCGTGCTGTAATTAATTCTATAAAATATACAGCATTATATATAAAAACAATTTCTTCAAAATTAGAAAATTTATCTGTATGTAGAGTAATTCAATGAATAAAATAAAAAATATATTAATTCAAGGAATTTGGAAAAATAATTCAGCATTAAATCAAATATTAGGAATGTGTCCATTATTAGCAGTAACCTCTACTGTAATTAATGCTATTGGATTAGGTTTAGCTACTACTTTAGTATTAATATTAACGAATACTTTTATTTCTATTATACGAAAATGGATTATACATGAAATTCGCATTCCAATTTATGTTATGATTATTGCAGCTATAGTTAGTATTGTTCAAATGCTAATTCATGCTTATACTTTCAATCTTTATAAATCTTTAGGAATTTTTATTCCATTGATTGTTACTAATTGCATTGTAGTAGGTCGTGCTGAAGCTGTAGCTTCTAAAAATTCTATTACATTAGCAATATTAGATGGTATTGCTATTGGTTTTGGTGCTACCATAATAATGGTATTATTAGGTATAATACGTGAATTATTAAGTACTGGTACAATATTAAATAATGCAGATATTTTATTAGGTAATTGGGCTAAATTATTATGTATTCATTTAATACATTTTAATAATCCATTTTTATTAGCTATATTACCTCCAGGTGCTTTTATTACTCTAGGTTTATTAATTTCTTTAAAAGATTTAATTGATAAAAAAAAATGAATCAATATAAACGTTTAAAAATTCTTAATAGATTACATTCTATTAATCCTAATCCACATAATGAATTAGTATATAAAACAATTTTTGAATTATTAATTTCAGTAATACTTTCTGCAAAATCTAGTGATATTTCTGTTAATAATATTACAAAAAAATTGTATTTAGTTGCTAATACTCCTACAAGTTTTTTAGAACTTGGTATTGATAATCTTAAAAAATATATTAAAACTCTTGGTTTGTTTAATAATAAAGCTAATAATATTATAAAAACTTGTCATACACTTTTAAAATTATATAATGGAGAAGTTCCTGAAAATTATATAGCATTAACAAAACTTTCAGGTGTAGGAAGTAAAACTGCTAATGTTATTTTAAATACTGGTTTTAAATGGCCCACTATTGCAGTAGATACTCATGTTTATCGAGTATGTAATCGTACACGTTTTGTAACAGGTAAAAATGTAAAATGTATAGAACAAAAATTATTTAAAGTAGTTCCTATTAAATTTAAATATAATTTTCATAATTGGTTTGTTTTATTGGGACGTTATATTTGTACAGCAAAAAAAATAAAATGTAATATTTGTATAATTAAAGATTTATGTGAATTTAAAAAAAAATGTTTAATTATTTAATAATACATAATATCAATTATTTTTTATTAAATTTATATTTTTAAAAATTTTAAATTTTTGTATATAATTTTTATTATTTTATAAAAATAATTTTAATAAATATTATTATTAACAATTTATTTATTGGATAATATGTTTCAAAATAATTTAATTTTAACTAAATTTAAAAAATATTTTCATTCTAAAATTACACGTGTTGAAGGTATAGTAAAAAGTACTCAAAAAGATTTTGGATTTCTTGAAATTAATGGTAAAAAAAGTTATTTTATTTTACCATCAGATATGAAAAAGGTAATGCATGGTGATCGTATTATTGCTATGTTACATATTAAAAAAAAATGTAAAATTGCTGAGCCAGAAATTTTAATAAAACCATTTTTATCACGTTTTATTGGACGTATACAAAAACATAATCAATATTATTCAGTTTTACCTGATCATCCATTATTAAAATATTCAATTAGATGTTGCTCAAAACATACTTTAGTACATAAATTTAAATCAGGAGATTGGGTTATCGCTAAAATGTGTTCTCATCCATTAAAAAATAAATGTGGTTTTAGAGCTAATTTAATTCATTTTATTACTCATAATGAAGATCGTTTTGCACCTTGGTTAGTTACTTTAGCAAAATACAATTATGAAAAAAAAGCACCAGAAATGATTAATATTAATATAAAAAAAACTATTTTATTTCCTTGTCAAGATTTAACAATGTTAGATTTTATTACTATAGATAGTGCTAATACTGAAGATATGGATGATGCATTATTTGTAATGGAATCTCATGATGGTTCAATACAATTAACTATAGCTATTGCAGATCCTACTGCTTATATACCTAAAGATAGTACTTTAGATAAAGTTGCTATGACACGTGCTTTTACAAATTATCTACCTGGTTTTAATATTCCAATGTTACCACGTATTTTATCTGATAATTTATGTTCATTACGTCCAAATGAATATCGTCAAGTATTAGCATGTCGTGTTAACATAGATATTAATGGTACTATTAATAATATTAATTTTTTTAGTGCAAATATTAAATCAAAAGCAAAATTAATTTATGATGAAGTTTCTGATTTTTTAGAAGGAATTAAGGGTTGGACACCACCTAATAAAGCAATTTTTAATCAAATTAATTTATTAAAACGTGTATATGATATACGTAATAATTGGCGTCATAAATATGCATTAGTTTTACAGAATCGTCCAGATTATAAATTTATATTAAATGAACATGGTGATGTCTTAAAAATTGTTAAAGAAAAACGTCGTATTGCTCATTATATTATAGAAGAATGTATGATTACTGCTAATATTTGTTCTGCAAAAATATTACATAAACATTTAGGTTTTGGAATATATAATGTACATACTGGTTTTGATCCTCATTTAATTAATCAAGCAGTAACTATGTTAAATAGTAATGGGTTTTCAGTAACTTCTGAACAATTATTAAATTTAAAAAGTTATTGTAAATTAAGACGTGAACTAGATTTATATCCTATTAAATTTCTTAATAGTCGTATTCATCGTTTTCAGACTTTTTCTGAAATTAGTACTACTTTAGGTCCACATTTTGGTTTAGGATTAAAAGAATATGCTACTTGGACTTCACCTATTCGTAAATATAGTGATATGATTAATCATCGTTTATTAAAAGCTATTATTACTAAACAATCTATAGAAAAACCAAAAGAAAAAATTCTATTAAAAATAATAGAACGTCGTCGTTTAAATCGTATAACAGAACGTCATATAATTAATTGGTTATATGCTCGTTATTTATATAATCAAGTTAATACTAATAAAAATTTTTCTGCAGAAATTATTGATATAATACATAATGGTATTCGTGTTCGTCTTATAGAAAATGGTGCAATAGCTTTTATTCCAATAAAATTTATTCATTCAGTACGAAAAGAAATATTTTGTAATCAAAAAACTGGAACTGTAAAAATTAATAACACAATAATTTACCGTCAAAGTGATAATATACAAGTAAATATTATAAAAATACACATGAACAGTCATCGTATTATTGTATGTCCATCATTTTTACCATAAAATTATATAAATATTTATTATAATTTTATTAAAATTTTAATAAATAATTTTTTAACTAATAATTTGTTTTTTACGTATTTCTGATAAAATTTTACAATCAATACATAAATTAGCTGTTGGTTGCGCTTCAAGACGACGAATTCCAATTTCTGTACCGCAAAATTCACAATAACCAAAATTTTTATTTTCTATTTTTTTTAATGTATTTTCTATTTTTTTAATTAATTTCCGATTACGATCACGATTACGTAATTCAAAACTAAATTCTTCTTCTTGAGCTGCTCGATCTATAGGATCAGGAAAATTAGAAGTTCCGTTTTGCATATATAATGTAGTATATTTTATTTTTTTTTTAATTTGATTACGCCATGCTATAAGAATACGTTTAAAATGTGGTAATTGAGTATTACTCATATATTTTTCATCTAATGTTTCTTGATATGGTTCTACACCAGCAATAGAAAGAATATTTAAAGAAGATATTTTACGATTTTTTCCTTCTAACATATTATTTCTCCTATCTATATAAAATGATATTATTTAATTTTTGATATATAATAATTATTGTAAATAATAATAAATAAATTATTTTTATAAAATTTTAAATATTAAAATATATAATATTAATATTTAATTAAAAACTAATAAAAATAATATTTAATTATTAAAATAATACATTTTGTATTATAATTGATCGGCGAGAGAGGATTTGAACCTCCGACCCACTGGTCCCAAACCAGTTGCGCTACCAAGCTGCGCTACTCGCCGATAAAATTAATTAAATTATAATAAATAAAAAATTTAAAATATATTTATATAATATTTAATATTTAAAATAATATAAATTTAATAAATTTATTTGTATAAAATAATATTTATAATAAATTTTATATAATATTACATAATTTTATTTATATATCAAATATAAAATATAAAAAATAATTAATATTTTTATATAAAAATATTTTTATAATATTTATATATTAATAAAAATTTAATAATTGTATAATTTTTTTTAAAAAAAATTAATTTTTAATATTTTTAATATATTAATTATTTTTATAATAACGCTGACGAATTATTTCAAAAAGACAAATACCAGTAGCTACTGAAACATTTAAAGAAGAAATATCTTTATTTATTGGAATACTAATTAATTCATCACAATTTTTTAATGTTAAATAACGTATACCTTTATTTTCTGAACCCATAACTAAAGCTAATGGAATATTTAGTTTACTTTTATAAATTATATTTTTATTGTTAATAACACTACCTATAATCCAAATATTGTTTTCTTTTAAAAAACGTATAGTTCTAACTAAATTAGTAACATAAATTAAAGGTATATTTTCTGCTGCACCACATGCTACTTTTTTTACAGTAGAATTCATTTTAGCAGAATTATTATTTGGAATTATTACTGCATGAACACCAGCAGCATTAGCACTTCGTAAACATGCGCCAAGATTATGTGGATCAGTAATACGATCTAAAATTAAAAAAAACGGCATTTTAATATTTTTTAATAAAATTAATAAATTATTTTCTGTAATTTTTTGACTTTTTTTAATTATAGCAATAATTCCTTGATGAACTGCACCTTTTGCTATTTTATCTAACCAAAAACGATTTTTTATTTGAATAGAAATATTCATAAATTTTAATTCAAAAAGTAATTTTTGTATATGAATATTATTCCGTTTTTCAAGAACAAATACTTTTAAAAAAGATTTAGGATTTTTTTTAAATGCATTTAAAATAGTATGTATACCATAAATAATTTCATTCATAATATTTTTTTAATTTAATAATAAAAAATAATTTATTATTTAAAAATAAAATAAATTAAAATTTTATTAATATTTTAACAATTTTTAAATTATATATTATCTCTATATGAAATAATTTTATATTACTTTGAATATATTAATTATATTTTTTAGTATAATTCTTTTTATTTTTTTGTATATTATATTTTATTTTATTATTAGAAATAAGTAATAAATTTATTTTACGTTGATTTATATGTACTGCTTCTACACGAATTTTTACTATATCACCTATACGATGAATTATACCAGAATATTTTCCAATTAAACATTGATTAATATTATTATAATAATAATGATCATTATCTAGTGAAGATATATGCACTAATCCATCAATAAATAAATCTTTTAATCTTACAAAAAATCCAAAATTAGTTACATTTGCAATAATTC